>JAEVZM010000460.1 GCA_023392225.1 Pseudomonadota bacterium | reverse complement strand
CCGGAAAAGGCCGCCACCTGCTCTGCGACCGACATCTCGCCGGGGCAGAGCAGCGTGAAGTCGAGCGCCGACAGCGCGGCCGCAATCGCGGCCTCGTTGGTCAGCGGCCGCTTGCCCGAATCCCGTCGGGAAACGAAGAAGCGCTTCGGCCCCGCCACGACGGGCGTCGCCGCGAGCATCCGCTCGCGGACGATCCGCCGGTAGATCGAGGGGGTGTAGGCGTGCCGCGCGCCGAGCAGCGTCGAGTAGCATACCCGCCGCGCCCTCACGCTCTGGAAGACCGTCAACTCCCGGAGGGGCTCCCCGCCGAGGCCGGCGAGGATCAGCGCCTCGCGCTGCCAGGGCTGCATCTTCGGAACCAGAATCCCGACGCGCAGCCCCTGGGCGACGAGCCAGTCGCGGCACTGGGTGATCGCCGGCAGGCTTTGGGCGAGCCAGTGCCAGTAGTTCCGCATCGAGGCGTTGCCGCCGACGATCCACACCAGGTCCGGGTCGATCGGCTCCGGATCGCGGTCGCGCAGCGAATTGGCAAATCGCCTGTCGAGCAGATAGGTGTTCAGGTACTTGGATTCGTCGATGAACGCGTCCTGCGAGCGGACGATGAAGCCGCATCCGTAGATGACCGCATCTTCGAGGAGGCACGCCGTGGCGCCCGGAAGGCGGGACGTGACCTCGCCGACGACGATCGCGTAGGCGCTCGAGGTATCCGCGGCCACGCTGGTGCCGGGGTGCAGACTGAAACGATCGTCCTCGGAATGCCGCGCCGGATCGGAGGAGGCGACCGCCATCGACGAGACCGGCTGCCATGGCCGCAACGCCGCCTCGAAGACGACGCGCGCGCGCGCCTCGGCCGCCGATGCGGCATCAGCCTCTGCCGTCGGCTTGCGCTCGGCGCCGCCCGAGGCGCCGCTGTGGGCGTCAACGTCCAATGGTGGTCGTTCCCATGATTGGCACATCCGAGGATAGCAGAACGCATCGCTGCCTGCGAGCAACGGACAAGGCCGAGCATCCAAGGGCATGTTCGATGCGCGGGCCTGCACCGGGCGAGTCGCTCCGACTTTCGTTTCGATACCGCGGTGTGATGGTGGCGCTTGCGGCGAGTCCGCCGATCCCCGCGCTTGCCGCGGCGACGATGCGACCGGCTTCGATCCCGTGGCGATGCGCGGGTTCCGGGGCGCCTGACCGGCACCGGGGCGAGGGGAGGCTCACGGCTCCCGTTGGGTCTGGTTGCCGGCGTTCGCCTCCGCTATATGGGGCGCATCGCGCAGAGCGAGCCGGACGCCGAGGCAGCCGGATGGGGCGTGGCCAAGCGGTAAGGCATCGGGTTTTGGTCCCGTGATCCCAGGTTCGAATCCTGGCGCCCCAGCCAGCTTCCGAGTCTCGCCGGGTCTTTGTCCGGGGTTCGTATCAAGAGGGGCCGGCGGTACCGTGCACCGACTCCACGCCATCACCGGCGAATTCACCGATCGACGCACCGAACGCGAGTTCCGGGCGTCCATCCTGCCCGAGGTGCAGCGGTCGAGCCGGCTGACGCTGATCGTAGCGGGCTTGGTGACTTCGTTGTTCATCATCTCCGACTACAGTTTCGTCGGCCTCGGCTGGCCGTTCTACCCGGCACTGATCAGCATGCGCTTGATCGTGATCGGCACCTGCTTCGTCCTTGCGATCGTTCTTTCCCGGTCCGATGCCCTGCTCGACAGGGCCTGGGTCTACAGCGTCGCGCCGTTCGTGGTGTCGACCGGCGTCTTCGTCGTCGCCGCGCTTCGGCCGCAGACGCTGCCGACGCAGATCACCGCCGTCGCCATCGTCCTGGTGGCGATCTACCTGTTCGCGCCCAACGTCATGCGCGGCATGTTCGCGGCGAGCGCCTATCTCTCATTGGGCTTTCTCTTGTGCGCCCGATATCTGGTCGATGCGCCGGTGCCGATCCTGATCAGCATCGCCATCCTTCTCACGCTGGCCAACATCGTCGGCTATTTCGCGGCGCGGCGGATCGCGCGTCTCCAGCGCCAGCAATTCGCCATGCTCATGGACGAGCGGCGCTCCAAGGAGCGTCTCGTCAGGGAGGTGATGCGGCGCGAGGAACTCGAGCAACGGCTTCGTGAGTTTGCGGAGACCGACGGCCTCACCGGCCTCAGCAACCGGCGCCATTTCCTCGAGCACGCGTCGGTGGCGCTCACCGCCGCGCAGTCGCGCGGCGAGCCATTCTGTCTCTGCATGATCGACATCGACAACTTCAAGGGTATCAACGATGGCTGGGGCCACGTCGTCGGCGACACGGTACTGGTCGCGGTGGCGCGGACGTGCGAGCGTGTCTTCGGCGCTGATGCGCCGCTCGCCCGGTTCGGCGGCGAGGAGTTCGTCGCGGCGCTGCCGGGGCGAGACCTCGAGGCGGCTGGCACCGCGGCGGAACGGCTTAGAGCCGCCGTCGCGAAGCTCCGCATCGGCGACGAGGCAGCGGCGCCCGCCGTCACGGTGACGGTGGGGGTCGCAGCGTCCCTAGCGGCCGACGGGAACCTCTCGCCGTTGATCGCACGGGCCGATGCCGCGCTCTACGAGGGCAAGCGGCGCGGCCGCAACACCGTCGTCACGACGAGTGCTGCAGCGTAGCGCTCCGGGGCGGCGCGGTCTTCGGCAGTCCGCGTAGAGCGAGCCGGACGCCGAGGCGGCCGGATGGGGCGTGGCCAAGTGGTAAGGCATCGGGTTTTGGTCCCGTGATCCCAGGTTCGAATCCTGGCGCCCCAGCCAATCTCCGCCCGTCATTGGGATTTCCAGCCGCGCGATCGCGGCAGCGTCCTCCGAGGAGAGGTGCCGGTCCCCCGGCCTGCGGATCATAGCCCCCGTCCGCGGAGGGACGCCCCGGCCGATGGTGCCGGGCTGTGTCGAACGATTCCAGAATATCGCCGATAGAGCATGGCCGCCGTGAGGGCCAATATACAAACGTGTAACTATTCGATGTGGTCAAGGCGAATTACTATCCCAAATGGGATATTGACCAAAAAGTATAGGAATGGGTAACACGGGGATATTGAGAAATCTAGAAACCGCTACGTGTGATCGTCGGCGTGTTTCTAGTGATTGTATACTGTGTGGGAGCTTGGCTCGATGAGTATTTCAGGGTCAGCCTGGTCGTCGCGGTGACGACCGCCACGGCCGGAGGGGCTTCCGGTACGGGGGCGCTTCCGCGCCGACGGGACAAACCGTTCGCCTGGTTCCTGAAGGGCGCCCATGACGTCCGCTTCGCCGTCGCGCGAGCGAAGGGACGTCGGCGGTTGCCGCTTCGAACAGAGGCGTTCGGCACAAGCACTGCCCAAGTCGAGCCGATGATCGGGACCGACGCTGGACCAGGCCCAGGGTGATCTTTTCGCAGGGCCGCGACTGAAACGAAACTATCGGAGAAAGAAGATGACTGCTGCGAAAGTGTCCGGATCGTTCGAGCAACCGATCGGCCAGCGGGCGGAGGTGCTCGTGCGCTACCCGCACGAGGTGCGGAGCGGCTGGCTCCCGCGCTCCAACACGGTGCTGAAGAAGTTCCATGAGGCCATCCATCAGGCCGAGCGGACCGAATACGCTCCCAGCGTCGCCAAGCTCGACCAGTTCATCGAGAGCAATCCGGTCATCAAGTACCTGATCGAGGATGCGTGCAACCGCAACCGCAACATGGTTGAGGCGTGCGAGAAGAATTCGGACGAAGTCCAGATCCCGCGCATCAAGGACAAGGAAACGCTCCTTCACGGATTCAACGAGATCCTGAAGCATCCGCCGCGATTCATCGACAGCGAGCTCGTCGGCCTGCCGTTCTCGGCCTGGGTGGTGGGCATCGACCCGACGCTGAGCGGCGCCGCGCTGTTCGCGCTGCCGATGTTCAACGAGCAGATGTCGGTGATCTTCCAGGAGTGGTTCGCCTATCTGGGGACGGAGCCATCCGGCAACGAGCTCTTCGCCGTCGAGGGCGAGCAGTGGCTCTCGCCGGATGCGAAGAAGCAGTACCAGTTCGACGACTGGCAGAAGGATTCCGAGACCCTCCCGTACTGGACGTCGTGGAACTCGTTCTTCACGCGTCAGTTCAAGGACCGCGATGCCCAGCGTCCGATCGCCGACCCGGAGTCGAACCGGACGGTCGTCGCCGCCAATGACGGCTCGCTGTTCCGCTGGGATTCGGATGTCGCCGAGCGCGACGTGTTCTGGTTCAAGGACATGCGCTACTCGCTGGCGGACATCCTCAGCTCGCCAGTGAAGGAGCAGCAGGCGCTCATCGACGAGCATGACCTCGTCAAGAAGTTCACCGGCGGCTACATCCTCCAGACCTACCTGAACCCCTACAACTATCACCGCTGGTGGGCGCCCGTGAACGGCGAGGTCCTGTTCGACCCGTTCGCGATCCCCGGCTACTACTTCAACAAGCTCGTCATTCCCGACTTCGGCGGGGCAACCACCGCGTCGCTGCCCTATTCGGCACAGGTGAACGCGCGTGGCCTGATCGTCTTCAAGACCAAGGATTTCGGTCATGTCGCCTGCCTCCCGCTCGGCATGAGCGAGGTCTCGACCGTGACCTTCCACGAGTCGATGAAAGAGGGCGCGAGCGTGAAGAAGGGCCAGGAGATGGGCTCGTTCAACTACGGCGGCTCGTCCTTCGTGCTCATCTTCGAGAACCTTCCGAACAAGAAGCTCGTGTTCATGGACGGCAAGGGGAACCTGATGCCGAAGCAGCCGATCCTCCCGTCGGGCAGCTCCGGCACCGGCGGCATCGCCACCAGCATCGGCGCCAAGATCGGCCAGTGGATCGACGTCTAGGTCGAGCCCGCGCCATGCCCGCCCACGGGGGCGCCGCTCCGGCGGCCCGCGTGGGGGGCATGCCGCCCATCCAACTGGCAAGCGGTCCGCCCGCACGCCGGACCCCTCGCGTCCCATGCTCATGAGTCTCCCCAGTCATGTCAGACAGCCACGCCGACAATCAGGACGCGAATAGCCCGGCGACCCAGAAGCTCGGCCTGATTGCGCTGGTGGCGATCGTCGTCAGCTCGATGATCGGCAGCGGGATCGACAGCCTGCCGCAGAACATGGCGGAGGTGTCTGCGGTCGGCCCGGTGACGATCGCCTGGATCCTCTGCGGGTTCGGCATGTTCTTCATCGCCAGAACCTTCATGACCCTCTCCGATGTCCGCCCCGATCTCCAAGCGGGCATCTACATGTATGCCCGGGAGGGGTTCGGCCCCTTCGCCGCGTTCGTCGTGGCGTGGGGCTACTGGCTGATGACCATCTTCAGCAACGTGGCCTTCGCCATCATGGTGATGGACACGCTGAACTACTTCGTGCCGGGGACCTTCAAGGGCGGGAACAACATCCCCTCCATCATCGGCGCGACGATCCTGATCTGGGGCTTCCATGTCATCGTCCTGTCCGGCGCCCGGGTGGCCGGCTCGCTCAACACGATCGGGACGGTCGCCAAGCTAATCCCGCTGGCGGCGTTCGTCGGTGCCACCGTCTACTTCCTCGACTACACCGAGCTCACCAGCGACATCTGGGGGCAGGCGCCGACCGACGGCGCGCGGCCGCTCGGCCCGATCCCGGCACAGATCCTGTCGCCGCTGTTCGTGGCCCTGTGGTGCTTCATCGGCATCGAGGGCGCGGTCGCCCTGTCGGGGCGTGCCAGGAACAAGAGGGACGTGGCCCGGGCCACGTTCCTCGGCTTCGTCATCTCGCTGGGGATCTGCCTCCTGGTCTCGGGGCTGCCCTTCGGCATCCTCGGCCAGCACCAGCTGAGCGTGATCCCCAACCCCTCGACCGCCGGCGTGATGAAGACCATGACCGGCGAGTGGGGCGAGGTGCTGGTCAATCTCGGCGTGCTGATCTCGATCCTCAGCAGCTGGCTCGCCTGGACGATGATCTGCGCGGAGATCCCGATGGTCGCCGCGACCAACGGCACCTTTCCCACCTGGTTCGCCAAGAAGAACGACAAGGGCTCGGCCTCATCGGCGCTGTGGATCAGCAGTGCGCTGATGCAGCTCGTCGTCCTCATCGTCTACTTCGCCAACAATGCCTGGCTTGCCCTCCTGGCGATCTCAGCAATCACCGTGCTGCCCGCCTATTTCGCCTCGTCGTTGTACCTCGCCAAAATGTGCCTCGACGGAAAATACAAGGAAGCGCGCGCGGACGGTCGGGTGCTCGCCCTGATCAGCGGCGTGATCGGCGCGGTATTCTGCCTGTTCATGCTCTACGCGAGCGAGATCGAATATGTCGCGATGACGCCGTTCCTGATCACGGCTGGCATCCCCTTGTACATCTGGGCACGGAAGCAGAACAAGGACGCGGACGTATTGTTCAATCGGCGCGAGATGGGCGCGCTGATCCTGTTGTTGTTGATCGATCTACTGGTCGTATTCCTTTTGTATAGCGGGGAGATCGCGCTTTGACAGAGCAGAACAAGCAAGCCGCCGCGGGGCGGACGTCCGCGTGAAGCACAGCCTGGCCGCGGCCAAGGCGTAGAAATCCTATCGTGCGCAGAGGCAGAAAATGACTGACAAATCGCAAGCCGCGCCCGCTCCGGCGCCCGCATCGACGGCGGGCAAGCTCGGACTGTTCGCACTGATTGCCATCGTCGTGGGCTCGATGCTCGGCGGCGGCGTGTTCAGCCTTCCCCAGAATACGGCGGCGACGTCCGCGGTCGGTCCGGTGATCATCGCCTGGATCATCGCCGGCATCGGCATGTACTTCGTGGCCAATGCATTCCGCATGCTGTCGGACATGCGTCCGGACCTGCAGGCCGGCGTTTACATGTACGCCCAGGAGGGCTTCGGCTCCTTCATCGGGTTCGTCGTCGCCTGGGGCTACTGGCTGATGACGTGCTTCGGCAACGTCGCGTTCGCCGTGATCCTGATGGACAGCTTCGACGAGTTCTTCCCCGGAGTGTTCACGGACGGCAACAACCTCAATTAGATCATCTGCGGCTCGATCCTGATCTGGGGCTACAA
>JAEVZM010000241.1 GCA_023392225.1 Pseudomonadota bacterium | reverse complement strand
GGCGCGCGGCGGCCCCCCCCCCCTCCCGGCGAGGGCCCACGTCGACATCGCCCGCCGCATCGGCCGGCGCCGCCTGTCGCTCCTGCGCGCCCACGGCCTCGTCCGCCAGCCCGAGCGCCGGGCGGGTCCGGTCCGCGCGCTCCGCAATGCGGCCTGCGTGACGCTGTTCGTGCTCCGCCTGCCGCCGGCGTTGATCGGACGCCTCGCGGGCTAGCGTTGGTGGCTTGTGCTGGACGCCCCGGGGCGCCATATGCCAATTTGTCGGAATACGCAGGCAGGTGGCACGGACGATGACGGACAGGCAGGGCGAAGAAGGCGTGCGCGAGCATGATGGCCTCCAGGCGCTGCTGGCGGTGAGCGAGGCGAACGAGCCGGCGCCCCGCGTCGCGGCGGACGCGGTGAAATCGCTGTCCTCCGGTGGCTACAGCGAGGCGGAGGTCTTCGAGCTCGTGGTGCCGAAGCGGACGCTGGCGCGCCGCCAGGCACGCCACGAGCCGCTCACCGTCGAGGAGACCGACAAGGCGGTCCGTCTCGCCCGCATCGCCGATTTGGCTCATCGCGTCTTCGGTGACCCTGACAAGGCCCATCGCTGGCTGCGCAAGCCGAAACGGTCGTTGAACGGGGCGCCGCCGCTGGCGTTCCTTGCCAGCGAGGCCGGTGCGCGCATGGTCGAGCAGATGCTTCACCGCATCGATCACGGCATGTTCGGTTGAAGCGATGCGCCTGTGGCGCATCTCCAACCATGCCGACCTCTCGGGCGAGGGCGGTCGGCTTGCCGCTGGCCGGTGGAACTACCTCGGGCGTCGCGTCGTCTATCTTGCGGAGCACCCGGCGCTGGCGCTGCTCGAGACGCTGGTCCATCTCGAACTCGACGCCGAGGATCTACCGGACCGGTATCGGCTGCTGACGGTCGAGGCGCCTGACGACGTTTCCATCGCCGAGCTCAGCGCGGGACAGCTCGACCGCGACTGGCCGGACTGGCGCAGCAATGCCGAGACTACGCGATCATTGGCGGAGGGGTTCTTCGCCGATGCGCAGCACGCGCTGCTGCGCATGCCGTCCGCACTGGTGCCGGAGGCGCGCAACGCGATGCTCAATCCCGCTCATCCCGATGCCCGGCAGTTCCGCATCGTGAGCGACGTGTCAGCCGCATTTGATCCGCGGCTCCTCGGGCTCCGCTAGCCGCCCCTCAGCTTCCCCCGCCGGAGGTGCTCGTCGAGCCGCGGCAGGATCTCGACGAAGTTGCACGGCCGGTGGCGGAGGTCGAACTGCTCGGCGAGGATCGAATCCCAGGCGTCGCGGCAGGCGCCGGGCGAGCCCGGCAGGCAGAACACGTAGGTGGTGCCGATGAGGCCCGCGGTCGCCCGCGACTGGATGGTCGAGGTGCCGATCTTGGCGAAGCTGATCATATGGAAGACGATGCCGAAGCCGTCGATCCGCTTGTCGAACAGCGGCTCCACCGCCTCCGGTGTGACGTCCCGGCCGGTGAGCCCGGTGCCGCCGGTGGTGAGGACCGCGTCGATCCCCGGATCGGCGGCGAAGCCGGCGCCGGCGGTGCGGATGCGGCTCACCTCGTCGGGCACGATGGCGCGGGCGGCGAGGACGTGGCCGGCGGCTTCGATGCGCTCGGCCAGCGTCGCGCCGGAGCGGTCGTCGCCGAGCCCGCGGGTGTCGGAGACCGTCAGCACCGCGAAGCGGAGCGGCACGAAGCCCGGCTCGCTGCCTGTCCCGCTCATGAGCCCTCCGTCCAGGTGACCGCGACCCACCAGTCCGGCCGCGCGTCGCGGAGGCGCGCGGCGGCGGCGGTGGCGGCCTCGATCGAGAGGAAGATGCCGAACACGGTGGCGCCGGAGCCCGACATCCGGGCGAAGACGCAGTCCTCGTCGGCAGCGAGCAGCCGCACCGCACGCTCGATCTCCGGGGCGATCGCGCAGGCCGGCTCGAACAGGTCGTTCCGCGTCCGGCGCAGCCAGAACACCAGCTCCATGATCGAGACGGGGCGGTCAGGCAGCGGCGGCAGCGCCGGCTTCTCCGGGTTCCGCAGCCGGCGGAACACCTCGACGGTCTGCACCGCCACCCCGGGATTGACCAGCACCACCGGCATCTCGGGCAGGATCGCCACCGGCGTCACCCGCTCGCCGATGCCCTCGATCCGCGCCGGCCGCGACAGCACGCAGGCGGGCACGTCGGCGCCGAGGCTCGCGCCGAGGTCGATCATCTGCTCGGTGGAGAGGCCGAGCCGCCAGATGCGGTTGAGGAGGCGGAGCGTTGCCGCCGCGTCGGCCGAGCCGCCGCCGATGCCGGCGGCGAGCGGCAGCTGCTTCACGAGGTCGAGCCGCACGCCGCCCGCGACCCGGTCCGGGAAGGTCCGCATCAGCGCGTCGGCGACGGCGTAGACGAGGTTGCTGCCGGGTGGGGTGGTCTCGGCGAGGAGGTCGGCGAAGTCGCCGTCGATGCCGAGCTCGATCGTCGGATCGTCGCGCCGGTAGGCGGTCAGCGCATCGGACAGCTCGGTGAAGACGACCAGGCTGTCGAGCGCGTGATAGCCGTCGTCACGGCGCCCGACGACGTGCAGGGCGAGGTTGATCTTCGCCCTGGCGTTCTCGATCCTTGCTGCGGCTTCCGCGATGGCGGTGGTCAGAAGGTCAGCCGTCTTTTCCTGTGTCATTTGCCGCCAAGCCGCTTTCGAGCTTCTTGACGATCTTCTCCAGGTCCGCCGGCTCCGGATCCAGATCGCGCGCGTGGTTCCACTGGAAGGTCGCCTCGAGCTTGCGCCCGACCTGCCAGTAGGCATCGCCGAGATGGTCGTTGATCACCGGATCTTCCGGACGCAGCTCCGCTGCCCGCTCGAGCTGCTCGACGGCCTCGTCGAAGCGCCCCAGCCGATAGTACGCCCATCCCAGGCTGTCGACGATGTAGCCGTCATTCGGGCGCTCGTCGACCGCCTTGCGGATCATCTCGAGCCCTTCGTCGAGATTGGTCCCCATGTCGACCCACGAATAGCCGAGATAGTTCAGCACCTGCGGCTGGTCGGGGTTGAGCTTGAGCGCCTCCTGGAGGTCCTGCTCGGCCTGCGTCCAGTTCTTGCTCCGCTCGTTCGCCACGCCGCGGAAATAGTAGAGCCGCCAGTGGCTGGCGTCTGGGTCGGCGATGGTGGCGATGCCGCGCGAATAGACCTCCGCCGCCTCCTTGAAGCGCTCGCGGCCGCGATAGATGTTGCCGAGCGCGGCGACCGCGTCGAGATCCTCGGGATCGGCGTCGATCACCTTGGTCAGGCGCTTGGCCGCCTCGTCGGTCCGGTCGAGCGCGTCGAGGCAGAGGCCGGCCTGGATGTCGGCGTTCCGCTTGAGGATCGAGGCGTCCGGGATCTGGTCATAGACGGTGATCGCATCCTCGCAGCGCTCGGTGCCGAAGAGGAGGGCGCCGAGGGCCATCAGCGTCAGGGCGGCATTCGGCTTGAGGTAGCGCGACAGGTGGAGATAGGCGGCCGGCAGCTCGGTGCCCTGGTCGGTGCCGATCGCCGCGCCGAGGCCGTAGAGCACCTCGGCCGCGCCTTCGATCGGCGTCGCGGCCACCGGCGGCGGCGTCACGCCGGCCTCGAGCTGCGCCAGCAGCGCGCCGATCACCGGGTTGCCGGGCTGCTCGGCCATGAAGGCGCGCAGGCCGATGATCGCGTCCTGGCGCTCGCCGGCCCGGGCGAGGATGGTGCCATAGGCCTCGACCACGCGCAGCGCCGAGCCGTCGGCGTTGAACGCGTCGGTGATGAACTCGACCGCCTCGTCCTCTCGGCCGGCAAGGTCGGCGATCAGCGCCTGGTGGTAGTTCTGGAAGATCGGGTACCAGCTCGGCCCGTTGAGGCCGTGGATCGTGGCGAGCGCCCCGTCGACGTCGCCCATGGCATCCTGGCTCCAGGCGGTGAGCAGCCCGCCGGTGAGGATGGCGAGCGGCGCCGGCGCCGTCTGCTTGATCTCCTCGGCGGCGGAGTCGTACAGCCCCTCCTTGAAGGCGATGACGCTGCGCAGCAGCCGGGCGAGCGGGTTGAGGCTGTCGATGTTGACGAGGCGGTCCGACAGCTCCGACGCCGCGTCGATCTCGCCATTGGCCATGCGCAGCACGATGACGCGTTCGAGCAGGATCGGATTGTCCGGGTCGCGGTCGAGCGCGGCGCTGAAATAGGTGGCGGCGGCCTGGAGGTCCCGGGCGACGTCGGCGCTCCGGCCGGCGAGGTAGCTTCCGGCGAGCGAGGCCGAATACGGCACGTCGAGCAGCGCCAGTCCCTTGGGCTCGGTGTCGGCCCGGGCGCCGGAGGCGAGGGCGGCGACGCTGGCCGCGGCCAGCAGCGAGGTGATGAGGCGGCGAACGTTCATGAATGGCCCGATCGCGGTAGATGAAGGGAAGATCGATCTTGGGCCGACAAGATGGCGGTTTTGCGCCGCGGTCGCAACCCGCGGGCCGCCCGGCGCGGCGGCCGGCCGCGGGGAAAAATCGTTCTCGCCGCGGCTTGTCGGCGGAATGCCGCGCCTTTCGGCGGTGCGCGGCGTCGCGTAGTGCTGCCATCCCGTTCCGAGCTCGTGTCCCGTCATGCCTCTTGCGCCCGATTCAAGCCGAAAGCCTTCGGCATTCCGCCTGTTCGTCCCGATTCTCGCCGGCGCGACGCTGCGCGAGCGGGCGCTGGCCTGCCTCGGTGCGCTGGTCGGAATCGCGTTGACGGCCGCCATCGCCGGCTTCGCCCTCGGGGACGGCGGCTGGTCGGCGCTGATCGTCGCGCCGATGGGGGCTTCGGCCGTGCTGGTGTTCGCGGTGCCGGCCAGCCCGCTGGCGCAGCCCTGGCCGGTGATCGGCGGCAACACGCTGTCCGCGCTGGTCGGCATTTTCGTCGCCGGGCTGGTCCCCGACCCGATGCTGGCCGGTGCGCTGGCCGTGGCGCTGGCGATCGCCACCATGTCCGTGACCCG
>JAEVZM010000409.1 GCA_023392225.1 Pseudomonadota bacterium | reverse complement strand
ACACCACCGACATCTGGGGCGCACGGCCCAACGGATACGGCAAGCTCGGCGCGTCGCGCCCGTTCCGCACCGCCAACCTCAAGGACGTGGCCGCCGCCGGCCTCTCCGACCTCGGCCTCTACTCGGTAACCTTCGTCAACGACCTCGAGGCGGACCTGCGCTCGATCGAAGCGTTCGCGGAGTTCCGCGAGGACGCCGCCGCCAACGGCATCAAGTACTTCCTCGAGGTGTTCAACCCGAACGTGGACCCCGGCATCCCGGCATCGGCCGTGGGCAGCTTCGTCAACGACAATCTGGCGCGCAGCCTCTCGGGTGTGCTCAAGGCCAAGCGCCCGCAGTTCCTCAAGTACCCGTATAACGGCCCGAAGGCCCTCGACGAGCTGGTCAGCTACGACCCGCAGCTCGTCGTCGGCGTACTGGGCGGCGGCGCCGGCACGACGCGCGACACCTTCGAGCTGCTCTTCCAGGCCGAGAAGTACGGCGCCCGCGTCGCCCTGTTCGGCCGCAAGATCAACCTCGCCGAGAGCCAGCTCGACATGGTCCGCTTCATGCGCGCCATCGTCGACGGCGAGCTGACGCCGGTCGAGGCGGTGCGCGCCTATCACGGCGTCCTGAAGGAGAAGGGCATCCCGTCGATCTGCTCGCTCGAGGACGACAGCGTCGTCACCGAGGCGGTGCTGAAGGAAGCCGCCTCCGCCTGACGCGGAAACCTCGACTGCCATTTCGAGGGCGGAGCGCCGGGCCGGTACTCCGCCCTTCGCCGTTTCCGGGCGGACGAGAGCGGCCCGGCAACCGTACCCCTAGCGGTCGGCGCGGCCGAGCACCGCCATCAGCTCCGCGACCTTCTGGCGCTGCGCGTCGGCACTGCCGCTCCGGATCGCCTCCTCGACGCAATGGGCGACGTGATCCTCAAGCACCGTCTCCTCGACCCGGCGGAGCGCCGCGCGCACCGCCGCGATCTGGGTGACGATGTCGATGCAGTAGCGATCCTCGTCGACCATGCGGGCAAGGCCGCGGACCTGGCCCTCGATCCGGCTGAGGCGCTTCTTCACGGACGTCTTGGTGGCATCTTGCATCATACGACCCATATACCCTATAGGGGTATCATAAGGAAGCGAGGGGACCATGTCCACCGATACCGAACCGGCGCAGGCCGCCGCGACCACCGCGATCGATCCGGTCTGCGGCATGACCGTCGACCTCAGCAAGGGCAAGCCGACGCACGTCCACGACGGCGTCACCTATCACTTCTGCTCCGAGGGCTGCCGGACGAAGTTCGCCGCGGCCCCCGAGAAGTACCTCGCGGGGAAAGAAGCGCCGAAGACGGAGGCGCCCGGCACGGTGGCGGCGACCACCGCGATCGACCCGGTCTGCGGCATGACCGTCGACCTCGGCAAGGGCAAGCCGACGCACGAGCACGACGGCGTCACCTATCACTTCTGCTCCGAGGGCTGCCGGAGGAAGTTCGCCGCGGACCCCGAGAAGTACCTCGCGCCGAAGGCCGCCGCGGGCGCGTGCTGCGGCCACGACCACGGCAGCCACGGGCATGGGCATGCGCAGGGCCACAAGGCGCCGGTCGCCGCCGCCCCGGGCTCGAAATACACCTGCCCGATGCATCCCGAGATCGTCCGCGACGGCCCAGGCTCATGCCCGATCTGCGGCATGGCGCTCGAGCCGATGATGCCGAGCGCCGACGACGGCCCCAATCCGGAGTTGGTCGACATGAGCCGGCGGCTGTGGGTCAGCGCGCCGCTCGCCCTGATCCTGCTCGTGCTCGAGATGTCGAAGCACATCTTCGGCCTCGACCTCCTGCCCTTCGTCTCGCCGCAGAACCAGCAGTATCTCCAGCTCGCCCTCGCCGCCCCGGTGGTGCTGTGGGGCGGCTGGCCGTTCTTCGTGCGCGGGCTCGACTCGCTCCGCACCCGCAACCTCAACATGTTCACGCTGATCGCGATCGGCATCGGCACGGCGTTCGTCTACAGCCTGGTGGCGGTGTTCGCGCCCGACATCTTCCCGCCCGAGATGCGCGACCATCACGGCCTGGTCGGCGTCTATTTCGAGGCGGCGGCGGTGATCACCGCCTTGGTCCTCCTCGGCCAGGTGCTCGAGCTCCGCGCCCGGGCGGCGACCGGCGGCGCGATCCGTGCGCTGCTCGACCTCGCGCCGAAGACCGCGCTCCGCGTCGGCGGCGACGGGACGACGAGCGAGGTGCCGCTCGCCGAGGTGATGGTCGGCGACGTGCTCCGCGTCCGCCCCGGCGACAACGTGCCGATCGACGGCGTCGTCGTCTCCGGCCAGAGCGCGGTGGACGAATCGCTGCTCACCGGCGAGCCGATTCCGGTCGGCAAGCACGACGGCGACCGGGTGACCGGCGGCACCCGCAACACCACCGGCTCGTTCGACATGAAGGTCGACCGCACCGGCGCCGAGACCACGCTGTCGCAGATCGTCGCCATGGTCGCCGAGGCGCAGCGCTCGCGGGCGCCGATCCAGAGCCTCGCCGACCGTGTCTCGGCGATCTTCGTGCCGGCGGTGATCGCGGTCGCCGCGCTCGCCTTCGTCGTCTGGCTGGCCTTCGGGCCGACGCCGTCGCTCGCCTATGCGCTGGTCGCCGCGGTGAGCGTCCTGATCATCGCCTGCCCCTGCGCGCTCGGCCTTGCGACGCCGATCTCGATCATGGTCGCGACCGGGCGCGGCGCGGCGGCGGGCCTCCTCATCCGCAATGCCGAGGCGCTCGAGCGGATGGCGGCGGTCGACACCATCGTCGTCGACAAGACCGGCACCCTCACCGAAGGCAAGCCGCGGCTCACCGGCATCGACACCGTGCGCGGCTTCCCCGAGGACGTGCTGCTGGCGCTCGCCGGCGGCGTCGAGCAGGGCAGCGAGCACCCGCTCGCCGCGGCCATCGTCACGGCAGCGCAGCAGCGCGGCCTCCGCCTCGACAAGGCCGCCGACTTCGAGGCGGTCACCGGCCAGGGCGTCCGCGGCACCGTGGCGGGACGGACGGTGCTCCTCGGCAATCTCCGCCTGATGGAGGCGAACGGCATCGACGTCCGCCCCCTCGCCGAGGCCGCGGCGCGGCGCCGGGCGCGAGGCGAGACGGTGATGCTCGCCGCGATCGACGGCAAGCCGGCCGGCCTCATCGCGGTCTCCGATCCGGTCCGCGCCACGGCTAGGGACACGGTGGCGGCGCTGAAGGCGGCCGGCCTCCGGGTGATCATGGCGACCGGCGACAACCGGGCGACGGCCGAGGCGGTGGCCCGCGACCTCGGCGTCGACGAGGTGCATGCCGAGGTGCTGCCCGAGGACAAGAGCCGCGTCGTCACCGAGCTGAAGCGTGCGGGGGCGAGCGTCGCCATGGCCGGCGACGGCGTCAACGATGCGCCGGCGCTCGCCGCCGCCGACGTCGGCATCGCCATGGGCGCCGGTGCGGACGTCGCGGTCGAGAGCGCCGGCATCACGCTGATGAGCGGCGACCTCGGCGGCGTGGTGCGGGCCCGGAACCTTGCCACCGCGACCATGCGCAACATCCGCCAGAACCTCTTCTTCGCGTTCTGCTACAATGCCCTCGGCATCCCGCTCGCCGCGGGGGTGCTGTTCCCGGTGTTCGGCATCCTGCTGTCGCCGATGATCGCCGCCGCCGCGATGAGCTTCTCGTCGGTCTCGGTGATCGGCAACGCGCTCCGGCTGCGCCGCGCGAGGATCTGAGGGGGGAATGAGCACGGACCACGGCCTTGCGGAGGCTTTCGCCCTTCACCTGCGAAACGCGATCGCCGACGGGACGGTGACGGCGGCGGGCGTCGCCGACGCCTTCCTCGCCCGCATCGCCCTCCGCGAGCCCGAGGTCGGCGCCTTCACCGTGGTCGATCCCGAGCGGGTGCGGGCCGAGGCCAGGGC
>JAEVZM010000403.1 GCA_023392225.1 Pseudomonadota bacterium | reverse complement strand
TTGTAGCCCTGGTTGACGAAGTTGTTGATGAACTCGACCTGGCCCGAGACCGAGGCCTCGGACGGGCCGTCATACTTGACCTCGACGCCGAGCTCCTTGCCCATCTCCACGGCGCCCTTGCCGCCGGACTCGAAGAAGCCGACGCCGGTCAGCTTGGGGATGAAGGCGATCTTGGCATCGGCGGCGAAGGCGCCGCCGGCGGAGAGCGCGAGCAGCGAGGCTGCCGCGACGCCGAGAGTGAAACGCGAGAAGTTCATGGGTCAGTCTCCTCCACTTGTGAATGGTCAATTCCGTGCCGTTGTCTCCCCGGCCCGTTCGGGGCGCTCGCGGGTCATCCGCCGCTCCCGCCCACGGCCATCCGCTCGGCCGCGAAGGCCGCCCGGTTGGCGCGTCTCGTTGCAAGTCTCGCAAGGCCGATCCGGAGCGCCACGGAGCCGATCAGCAGCCCGCCGACGATGACCGGGACAACGTCGCTGGTGATGCCCAGCGCCAGGAGGCCCTGACGCATGAAGCCGAGAACGAAGCCGGCGAGGAGCGTGCCGAGCACGGAACCTTGGCCGCCATAGATGGAGGAGCCGCCGAGAACGACCGCCGTGATGATGCCGAGGAGCGCCTCGCTGCCGAGATCCGAACGCGCCGATCCGAGATAGGCGGTGAGCACCAGTCCGGCGACTGCGGCGGCGAGCCTATTGATGGCGTAGACGGTAATGAGCGTGCGCCGGATCGGCACACCCGTGAAGTGGGCGACGGCGTGGGAGACGCCGATCAGCTTGAGGTAGCGGCCGAACCGAGTACGCAGCATCAGCCAGGACGCGATCACCGCGAGGGCGAGGGCGATGACCAGCGGCATCGGAAGCCAGCCGAGGCTGCCATTGCCGATGAAGGTGAACACTCTCGGCAGGCCGGTGATGCCCTCGTACTGGTAGGCCTCGAAGCCACCCGCGCCATACGCCTCGAAGCCGAGCATGTCGAGGAGTGTGGGCAGGCCCGTGGCGATGCCGGCAAACAGAAAGAGCGTGGCGAGCGTCACGATCAACGGGTTGACGTCGGTATTGGCCACGACCGTGCCGTTGAACGCGCCGGCGGCGAGGCCGGTGGCGAGCGCGATGGCCACCGCGACGCCGATCGGGGCGCCGGCGACAAAGGACAGGCCGAGCACGATCGAGGCGAGGCCCATGACCGAGACGCCCGAGATGTCGATGCCGCCGGTCATCACGATCAGGGTCAAGCCGACCGCGGCGATGATGATGTGGGCGAAGTCGCTGGTCGAGTAGAGGAGGTTCTGGACGTTGAGGAAGGCCGGGTTGATCAGCCCGAGGACGACGAGCTCGAGCACGAGCACGACCGCCAGCATGAACTCCCAGCTCCGCAGCACGCTGGCGGCTTTCATCGGGTGGACTCCTTCGGACGAAGGGCCCCGGCATGGTCTTCCTCGGCGTGGTGCATCTCGGCGGCCCGCATGGCGATCTGGCGGTTCCGCACCGCGCGCCGGATCAGATAGTCCGACACCACGACGACGAGGAGGACAGCGCCGGCCACGGCGTTGTTCCAGGAGCCTGGGACCTTGAGGAAGATCATCATCGAGTCGACCGAGGTGAGGAACAGGGCGCCGATGACCGCGGACCAGATCGAGCCGGTGCCGCCCATGAGGCTGACGCCGCCCAGTACCACCGCGGCGATCGCCTTGAGTTCCTGCCCTGATCCGGTCTGCATCGGCACGAAGCCGATCTGGCCGGTGAAGACGATGGCAGCGCCCCCGGCAAACAGGCCGGAAAGCACATAGGCGGTGAACTCGGTAGCGCGGACGTTGATGCCGAGCAGGTAGGCGCCCTCGCGGTTGTCACCGACGGCGTAGAAGTTGCGCACCGCCCGGATACGGGAGAGGGCGATGGCCAGCACGACGACGAGCACGGCGATCGCCCAGACCATGAGCGGCACGCTGTAATAGCGGGTCACGGCGAGCGCCTTGATCGACTGCGGGATCGACTCGATCCAGCTGCCGCCGGTGAGGACGCGCATCAGGCCGCGATAGGCTCCGAGCGTGCCGAGCGTCATGATGATCGGCGGGATACCGACGAAGACGATTCCGGCCGCGTTGAAGCTGCCGCAGGCGACGCCGGTGAGCAGTGCGCAGACCATCGCCACCGGCAGTGGCACGCCCGCATTGAGCGCGAGGCCGAAGATGACCGCCGAAAGCCCGGCAATGGCCCCGACCGAGACGTCGATGCCACGTGTCAGCACGACGAACATCTGGCCGATGGCGATCAGCATCAAAAACAGCGAGGAATTGACGATGTTGATCAGCGTGATCGGCCGAAGCACCGCCGGGCTCACCAGCGAGACAGCGAGGATCATCGCGACCAGGAGTGCGAGGACCAGAAGCTCGCGGCTCTTGAGGATGCGCGTCATGCCGGCGCGCCGGCATTGGCAAAGGTCGCGGCCGAAATCTGCTCGATGCCGGTCACGCCCGCGGGCAATTCGTGAAGCCGGCCACGGCGCATGACCATGACTCGGTCGCTCACCTCGGCGATCTCCGCGACCTCCGACGAGATCACGACGACGCCGACACCCTCAGCGGTCAGCGCGCGGATGGTGCGGTAGACATCCTGCCGGGCGCGCGCGTCGATGCCCCGGGTCGGTTCGTCGAGAATGATGGCGCGCGGTCCCGGCGCCAGCGTCTTGGCAAGGACCACCTTCTGCTGGTTGCCGCCCGACAGCGTCCGCGCCACCTGCATCGGCGAGGACAGCTTGATCCGGAGCCGGTCGATGAAGCTCTTCGTCAGTTCTGCTTCGTCCTGACGGCGGAGGTAGCGGACGCGGCCGAGGGACAGGAGGCCTGCCGTCACGGTCTGGGCGCTCGGCAGGGTAAGGAATATGCCGTGCGCGTGACGGTCCTCCGGAACGTAGGAGAGGCCCATGGCCTGTGAGATCTGCGGGGTGCGACGTGGCGCCGCGACGCCGGCGATCATGACTTCGCCGGTGGCGTTCGGGTCGATGCCGTAGATCGCCTCGGCCAGTTCCGTGCGGCCCGAGCCGACCACGCCGGAGATGCCGAGCACCTCGCCGGGCATCACGTCGAAGCTTACGTCGCGGAACACACGGCTCGACAGGTTGCATACGGACAGGACGGGACCGCCGTCCGGGCGCGCGATGGTCTTCGCGGTGCCCTCCGGGCTGGTGAAATCGGCCGGGAGCATCGCCTCGACCAGCATGTCCGTCGTGAGTTCGGACGAGGGCGCGCTGAGGACGATGCGGCCATCGCGCAGCACCTGAGTATAGTCGGTCAGGTCGAGCACTTCGTTGAGGCGGTGCGAGATGAACACGATGCCGATGCCGCGCGCCTTCAGGTTTCGCATCTGCGCGGCGAGGTTCGCGACCTCGCGCCGAGTGAGGGAAGAGGTCGGCTCGTCGAGAATGAGGACCTGCGCATTGCGCAGCAGGCCGCGGACGATCTCAACGAGCTGCTGGCTGGCGATCGACAGTTCACCTCCGGTCGAGGCGAAGTCGACCTCAAGCCCCAGTTCGCCGGCCGCTTTGCGCGCCCGCTCGGCATTCTCCGCGGCGTCGCCCTTGAGCCCGACGGTCAGGTTCTCGAGGACGGTCAGGCTCGGGAAGATGTGGGGTTCCTGCGGCACCATATAGATGCCCTGGGCGTGCGCGTCGGATGGCCTGGAGAGGACCGTCGGCGTGCCACCAACCTCGATCGTCCCGGCCGTCGGCTGGTAGGCGCCGGACATGATCTTGACGATGGTCGACTTGCCGGAGCCATTGCCGCCGAGAAGCGCAAGGACCCGCCCGGCCTGAATGTCGAGGTCGATTCCGCGCAGCACCGTGACGCTCTCGAAAACCTTCCAGATGTCGCGGAGCGCGACGAGTGGCGGCGAGGACGACACGGCGCGGGTCATATGGCGCGCCTTACTTCCCGGCCATCGCGCTGGCGTTGTCGGGCATGACGAGGTTGAAGAATTCCTTCTTCCGCTCGCCAGTCGCCATCAGCGCCTTGAGGCCTTCATTGGTCTGCTTGTAGTGCTCGGTCTGCCGGTGCGCATCGACCGCCGCCTCGTTCTCGAACACCTCGTAGATGACGAAGTGGTTCTCGTCCGAAGGGTCCTGGAGCACGTCGAAGCGATGATTCCCCGGCTCGGCGCGGGTGCCCTCGTAGTTCTTCCGGAAGACATCGAGGAACTGCTCCACGCATCCCGGCCTGATCCTGATGTGCACAAGCTGAACGAACATCCATACCATCCAATGATCTTTGATGATGCGTGAGCGATCGCGCTGGGGCGCCTGCCGTTCCTCCCAACGGCGGCTGCGATCATATGCACCATGAATGTCGTTTTGTGCGTCTCTGTCAAGCGCGTTTAGCTATGATGCGCTGCACAACGCGGCAATGACATTGACAGTATGATCGGTTAGTGATCATTTGTTCGCAAAGGGAGCGAAGTGCCGATGATCCAAGCCCTGCCGGACGCCGAGCTGGTGCCTGTCGCCGATGTCGACGAAGTCGAGCAGATCACGCGCGCGGCGTGGCACTACTACAATGACGGCCTGACCCAGAACGAGATCGCCGACCGCCTCGGAGTCTCCCGTATCAAGGTGTCGCGACTGCTCGAGAAGGGGCGTCAGACCGGCCTGATCGAACTCCGTATCAACTCGCCGCATGCAGGCTGCCTGACGCTTCAGCAGCAGCTCGTGGAGGCCTTCGGGCTTATCGATGCGCGGGTGGTGCCGGGCGCGGGAGACCTGCCGCTGGTGCCGCGGATCGGCCGGGCGGCGGCGAGTTTCCTCACCCAGAAGCTCGAGGCCAACGACCTGCTTGCCATCGGCTGGGGCGAGACGGTCGCTACGGCTCTGCGCTATACCGCGCCGGTCCTGCCGCAGAGCAACATCTCGCTGGTCAGCCTGACCGGCGGCGTCTCGGCCTATGTCGGCACCACCGGGCTCTATGGCCCCCAGAGCAACGCACACCTCATCCCGACGCCGCTCCGCGTTTCATCGCCGGAGCTCGCGGAGATGCTGCGCGTCGAGCCCTATGTGCGCTATGTGCTCGACATGGCAGCGACGGCGCGCATGGCGCTGACCGGCATTGGCAGCGTCTCGAGCACGGCGACGCTCGTCCGCTACGGCTATTGCACCGGTGCCGAGATCGAGCTGTTCGGCCGGCGCGGGGCAGTCGGCGACATCCTCGGCTACTTCTACGATTCCAACGGCGAAATCCTCGACCTCGATCTCCACCGCCACGTGGTCGCGATCCACGTAGACGATCTCCGCCGCATCCCGAACCGTGCGGCGGCGGCGGCCGGGCTGCACAAGGTCGACGCGATCCTCGGACTTCTTCGGGGACAGCTCGCCAACATCCTGATCACCGACCAGGTGACGGCCGAGCAGCTTCTGAAGAGGGCAAGGTAACGTGACGACACATCTCCTGGTCATCGATGCGGGCACCGGCAGCGGCCGAGCCGTGGTGTTCGATCGCGACGGCAACCAGATCGGCTTCTCGCAGGAAGAGTGGCGGCATCTGCCGGAAGAAGGCGTGCCCGGCTCGATGTCGTTCGACGTCGAGGCCGGCTGGGCGTTGCTCCGGCGCTGCGTCGCCGGCGCGCTGGCCACCTGCGGCCTGACCGGGGCGGACATCGCCGCCGTCAGCGCCACCTCGATGCGCGAGGGCATCGTGCTCTATGACGCAGCGGGGCGTGAAGTCTGGGCGGTGGCGAATGTCGACAGCCGCGCCTCCGCCGAGGTTGCGGAGTTGCGTGCCCGGTCGGCGGATTTCGAGCGGGAGTTCTATGCGGTGTCGGGCGAGACCTTCGCCCTCGGCGCATGGCCGCGGCTCGAATGGCTGCGCAAGCATCGGCCCTCCGTCTTCGCGAAGGCCCGGTCGCTGTCGATGATCAACGACTGGATCGGCGCCCGGCTGACGGGGGAGATCGCCGTCGAGCCGACCAATGGCTCGACCAACGGTCTCATGGATCTGACCACGCGCGACTGGTCGGATGCGCTGATCGCCCGCGCCGGGCTCGACCGGGCGATGTTTCCCCGCCTCGTCGAGCCGGGGACTGTGGTCGGCCGGGTGACGGCGCCGGCCGCGAGCGAGACCGGCCTGGCCGAGGGCACACCCTTCATCGCCGGCGGTGGCGACGTGCAGATGGGCGCGATCGGCCTCGGCGTCGTGAGCCTTGGCGATGCTGCGGTGCTGGGCGGCACGTTCTGGCAGCAGGTCGTCAACATCCCGCAGGGCGCGGTTGACACGACCATGCGCCTCCGGGTGAACAGCGCCGCGATCGGCGGCATGAACCAGGCTGAGGCGATCAGCTTCTTCGTCGGGCTCGTCGCGCGCTGGTTCCGTGACGCCCTCTGCGGCGAAGAGGTGCGGGCCGCCGCCGCGAGCGGCCGGGACGCCTATGACCTCATCGAGGAGCTGGCTATGGCCGTGCCGCCCGGTGCCAACGGCATCGTTCCGGTCTTCTCGGACGCCATGGACTTCGGCAACTGGTACCACGCCGCCCCGTCGCTCCTGAACCTCTCGATCGATCCGGCGGTCGCCAGCAAGGGCGCGATCTTCCGGGCGATCCAGGAGAATGCGGCGATCGTCGCCGCCGTGAACCTCACCCGCGTCGAGGACTTCGCTGGCGTCGAGAGCGACGGGCCACTCACCTTCGCGGGAGGCGCGGCCAAGGGCCGGCTCTGGCCGCAGATCGTCGCCGACGTGACAGGACGCCCGCTCCGCATCCCGAAGGTGCGCGAGGCGACCGCCCTCGGCGGTGCGGCGGCCGCGGCGGTCGGCATCGGCCAGTTCGCTTCGCTCGCCGAGGCCGGGGCCGCCTTCGTCCGCTTCGACCGGACGGTCGACCCCAACTTGGCCAATCGCGCCGTCTATGACGAGGCGCGGGACCGCTGGCAGGCAGCCTATGCGATGCAGCGGAAGCTCGTCGATGCCGGCGTCACCACCGCGATGTGGCGCGCAGCGGGGACCTGACCGGCAGGCGTCACCGTGAGCAGGCGGGCGGCTCGCCCGTTTCCTCAGGCCGGGCCGAGGCCGGTCGGGTGGCGCCGGTGCCAGTCCGTCGCGGTCTGGAAGGCAATCCCGACACGGAGTGCCATCTCCTCCGCGCCGCCCGGCGCGACGACCTGAAGGGACAATGGCAGGCCGCCGGCGGTGAAGCCGTCGGGCAGGGCAAGAGCGGCGAGGTCGAGCAGGTTGGCGAAGCGCGTGAAGCGCGAGGCCGGTGCGGTGAGGTCGACGGCGGCGAGCGTCGGAGCCGCCGTCTCGGTCGTCGGCGTGAGGAGCGCGTCGACGCCGGCCATCGCCTGCGCATAGGCGACCTTCCAGCCGCGTACGCGATCCTTCGCCGCGAGATAGGCGCTGATGTCGACAGTGCGCCCCGCGAGCAGCCGCCGGCGGACCACGCTGTCGAGCGGCAGCGCCGTATCCTCGGCGAAGGCGCCACAGGACGCATAGGACTCCGCCTTGACGATCGCATCGGCGGTGAAGAGCTCCGCGAAGCGGAAGGGGAGCTCGACGTCGACTATCTCTGCGCCGATGCCCGAAAGCACCGTCAGTGCCTCGTCATAGGCGGCGAGCATGTCCGCCGCCACGCCCTCACGCTCGCTCTCGGGAATACGGGCGAGGCGGAGGCCGCGCACGCCTTCTCGGCGCCGGGTCGGATCGGGAGACGGCAAGCTCCAGGTCTGGGCATCCGCCGGGTCGGGCCCGCGCAACACGTCGTAGAGGAGGGCCGCGTCCTCGGCAGAGCGGGCCATCGGGCCGGCCGAATCGAGGCTGGGAATCAGCGGCACGATGCCGTGGTTGCTGATCCGGCCGACCGTCACCTTGAGGCTGGTGAGACCGCAGAACGAGGCGGGGAGGCGAAGCGAGCCGCCGATGTCGGTGCCCACGCCGAGCGGTGCGAGGCCCGCCGCGAGCGCAACGCCGCAGCCGCTGCTCGATCCGCCGGGGATGCGGGGCGTCGCGAGGTCGAAAGGGTTGCGGGGCGTGCCGAGGCGCTCGTTTCCGCCCCAGCCGCCCATCGCGAACTCGACCGTCTGGACCTTGCCGAGGATGACCATGCCTGCGGCCCGCATCCGCGCGACGACCGTCGCGTCGTCTTGCGCCATGCGGCCCACGGGAGCAGCCGAGCCGAGCCCGGTCATGGTGCCCGCGATGTCCATCACGTCCTTGACGACGACCGGCACGCCGTTGAGCGGATGATCCGACGGCGACGCCGTTGCCGCCTCGGCTGCCGCGAGCGCACCCTCGCGGTCGACGGCGACGAAGGCGTTGAGGCCCGGATCGAGCGCGTCGATGCGAGCGAGAAGCGCCTCGACCACGGCGCGCGGCGTCGTCTCGCCCGCGGCATAGGCCCGGGCGAGGTCGGCGGTGCCGAGAAAGGCGGGATCGCCGTCGCGCATGGTCATGGGATTCACTTCACCTTGAGCTTGGCCTGTTCGAGCGACCAGTATTCCATGTCGAACAGGTCCGGCTCGGAAAGTGGCGTGAAGCGGCCGAGCTTCTCGGCGCTGATCATCACGCGCGCCGCCTGCTCGGCGAGATCGGCGCAGATGCCGGCCTCCTTCTGCGTACGGCCGATGCCGACGAGGCCGAAGCCGCGGATGAGCGCATAGCGGGGCAGCGGGTCGAGCATGGTCTTCGGCTCGTCGGCCCGAGCCGCGTTCCGCTCGAAATAGGCGATGTAGTCGGCGACGAAGGCATCGACGGCCTGCGACCACTCGGCCTCGGAGTAGCCAGTGTCGCCGATCAGCGGGTTCGGCTTGAGGCGGATGACGTGGTCTGGCGTGACGGTGCCACGCCCGACGACCTCGGCGAAGTTCGGGATGGCGAGGAAGGTCTCGATCGCCTTCGTCCGGCGGACGTCGAAGAAC
Source organism: Pseudomonadota bacterium (assembly GCA_023392225.1). Lineage (GTDB taxonomy): Bacteria > Pseudomonadota > Alphaproteobacteria > Rhizobiales > Kaistiaceae > Bauldia. Next base: position 4,867 of record JAEVZM010000403.1, on the reverse strand, counting down.
ACGCCCTCAGCAAAGACCGCATGGCGGCGAAGTACCGTCTCGAGCCGGCCGAGCACGGCCTCGCGGAGCGCCGGATCGGCACCGAGGTTGTCCTCCGGCGGCAGAAGGGCGGCTCCCCGGCTTTCGAGGAACGCCTCACAAGCCGTGGTGAAATCGATGATCCGCTCGTAGGAGATGCGCGGATCATCGTGGAAGCTGAAAAGGCCGTGGTTGACGAGGAAGAGGCCCTCGCTGCCCTTCCCCTCGGCGGTGAAGAGCTTGTCGGATTCGATCGCGAGGTCGAAGCCCGGCATCACGTAGGGCACGACCACGAGAGTGTCGCCGAAAATCTCGCGCGACAGCTCGGCGGCGTCGGGCTGGTTGGCAATGGCGAGCGCGGCAGCGGAATGCGTGTGGTCTACGAAGCGGGCCGGGAGAAACGCGTGGAGCAGGGTCTCGACGGAGGGGTTGGGGCCGGTCTGGTCGAGCATGTTGCGGCGGAGCAGGTCGACCATCTCGGGGTCGGAGAGCTTGCCGCCCGCGCGAACATCGAGCAGCGGCGCGAGCGACACGGCGGGCAGGCCGGGCGCTTCAATGGTGCCGAGATCCCAGCCCGAGCCCTTGACGTGCAGCACCTTGCCATCCGGCCCGTCGACCTTGACGGAGGTGTTGCCGCCGCCATGCAGCACGAGATCCGGCACCTGTCCGATCAGCCGCGATGTATAGACCCGGAGCGCGAGCTCGCGCGCAGCCGGCTGGTCGCCGCCCTTTTCGGCCCAGGCAGCGGCGTCGGCGTCATTCCACAACGATTGCATGTTATCTCCTGTTGATCAGCGCGCCGGCGGGTCGCCACAGCGGCTCTACGGCGCCGTCGAGCGCCAGGTCGGTCATCGCGCGGTTCACCGTCGACCAGCGCGCCTCGATCTCGGCATAGCGTTCCGTCACCGCCGGGTCGGGCTCGACGGTGCGCTCGATCGGGCTCGCCATGGCAGCGACCGCCGCGTCGAGGCCGGGAAAAACGCCGCCACCCACTGCGGCGAGCATCGCGCATCCGAGCGCGGTCGTCTCTTTCACCACGGGAATGTCGAGGGGCCGGCCGATGACGTCGGCGACGATCTGCGGCCAGAGCGTTCCCTGGCTGCTGCCGCCGGTGAACTGAACCCGGTCGAAGCGCCGACCGGAGAGCGATTCGAGCGTCTTGAGGTGAAGGTCGGCGACAAAGGCGCCCGCCTCCATCACCGAGCGCGCCATGGCGCCGATCCCGATTTCCGGGCGGTTGAAGTCGAAGCCCGTGAAGCCGGGGGCCGGATGGATCCAGCCGTCGGACTGCATGATGTTGGCGAGGGTCGCATAGACCCCGCCGGAGCCAGGCGGCAGCGCTCCAGCCATCGCCTCCATGCGGGCGAAGGACGAGGTCGGGTCCGACGGATGGCGGAGCGGCTCGAAGAACGCATCGCGAAGCCAGCGGAACGAGAAGCCTGTGAGAAAGCCGATGCCTTCGGTCAACCATTCGCCGGCGCGGGCATGGCAGAGCGTCCGCGGTCCCCGGGCCGGATCGAAGATCGGCGTGTCCGCGAGCATGGTCATCTGCCAGAAGCTGCCACCGACGAGGGTCGCGTCGCCGGCCTTGCGGCCGAGGCCGACCAGAGCGAGCTGGGTGTCGCCGCCGCCGGCAACCACCGGCGTTCCAGCGGCGAGGCCGGATCGTGCCGCTGCCTCGGGCGTGACATGGCCGATGACCGTTCCAGCCTCGACCACGGGGGGGAAGATGCTGGCATCGATGCCGATCAGGCCGAGCAGTTCCTCCGACCAGCAGCGGTTCGCGACGTCAAAAAGCGCGGTCGAGGAGCCTGCGCTCGGCTCCGTGAAATACTCGCCGGTCAGCCGCGTCGCCAGCCAGTCGGAGATGAGGCCGAGATGGCGCGCGCGCTCTGCGACCTCGGGGCGATGCTTGCGGATCCACAGCAGCCGGGCGGGCGACGTGATCGACACCCAGTCCCCGGCTATGGCGAAGACGCGATCCGCGATGCCGGCGTCCGTCAATTCCTGCGCCTCGGCCTGGGCACGCGCATCGACATTGGGACAGGCCCAAAGCGGCGTTCCCTCGGCATCGTAGAGCACGATGCCCTCGCGCATCGAGGTGGTCGACACCGCCTTGAGGTCGGAGGCACTGATGCCGGCCTTGGCGAGCGCCCCGGCGATGACCCGGTCGATCAGCGGCCCATTGGCGGCGGTGTCGAAATCGAGTCCGCTCGGCACGCCGGGCGCGGCGGGGTGCGACCATTCCTCCTGCGCGAGCCCCGCGATCGAGCCGTCGGTCCCGTAGACAATGGCGCGGCCACTGCCGGTCCCCGCGTCGATCGCCATTACGTACTGCATCGGTGTTTCTTCCCTTCGCGGTACGGATCCCTCATTTGCATCGGTTGACGAGCGGCTTTCCCTCGATGAACCGGCGGAGATCCTTGACCAGCACTTCCGTGGAGTAGGTTGCCACCCGGCGGGAGGCCCCCGCAATATGCGGCGTGAGCGTCACGTTCGGCAGGCGGAGCAGTTCGTCGTTCTCCTCCGGCGGCTCGACGACAAAGGTGTCGAGCGCCGCACCGCCGAGATGGCCGGACTTGAGGGCCTCGATCAGTGCCGGCTGGTCTACCAGCGACCCACGCGCGGTGTTGATGAGAACCGCGCCGGGTTTCATCGCGGCGATGCGCTCGCGCGAGATGATTCCGATCGTGTCCGGCGTCACGCGCGCATGGAGCGTGACGACGTCGCTGCGGGAGATCATGTCGTCGAGGTCGGTCTGCTCGACGCCGTCGATCGCGTCGTAGACGTTCAGGTTGACGAAGGGGTCGCAGACAATGACCCGGCAGCCGAACGGTTTGAGCAGCCGCACGACGCGCTGGCCGATGTGGCTGTAGCCGAGGATGCCGACGGTGAGGTCGGAGAGTTCGTCGCCGGTGCGGTCGAAGCGGTAGAGGTCGCCGCGCCAGGTTCCGCTCGCAAGGCCGGCATGGCCCGTGGTGATGCGGCGGCACTCGGCGAGGATGGCGCCGACAGTGAATTCAGCGACGGCCGATGCGTTCCGTCCCGGCACGTTGACCACGGCGATGTCGCGCTCGCGCGCCGCCGGCATGTCGAGATTGGTGTGGCTGCCGCGCGTAAGGCCGATGAAGCGGAGCTTCGGCGCCTTGGCGAGAAGCCCCCGCGTCACCGGGGCAAGGTGGGTGAGCAGGACCTCGGCATCGGCGAGATAGGATTCGATCTCCTCGGGCGTGCCGCTGTACTCGGCGATCTCCGGGCCGGCTGGTCCTGTCCGGTCGTGGAAGGGCACGTCTGGCCACGGAAGATCGGTGCCGGTCAATGAGAACGGCGTCGTCAACTCTGCCTCGAGCGAGCGGCGGAACGTATCCACTCCGATGAAATAGTCCCCGATCGCAGCGATCCTCAGCGCGTCCATCCCGGTCTCGTTCCTTGTTGATCGTGAAAAGTAACTTGACTGTGATTGATACCAGATGTCAAGATTTGTCGCATGTCGCTTGGGAGGGTGGCATCCACGGGCGTTCCGCCCGGGGCCCACACACGAAGGCCATAGCCGTAGGGAGGAAGTCGCATGACTAGCCATATGAAGGGTGGCTTCAGCCGCCGTGACGTGATGAAGACCGGTCTCGCAGCCGCCGCGGCGGCGCTTGCGGTCTCGCCGTTCGCCACGCTCGCCCGGGCGCAGGACGTCACGAGCATCACCGTGCTCGTCTCGCAGCCGCAGGCCGGCGGCGCGAAGATCGTCGCCGACGCCTACACCGCCGCGACCGGCATTTCGGTCGAGATCGTTGCGGTGCCGCTCGACCAGATCCAGCAGCAGTTGACCCTCGATCTTCAGTCCGGCGCCAAGCGCTTCGACGCGTTCGACTTCTGGTACGTCTCGAAGGGCGCGCTCGCGGAGGGCGGCGTCCTGCTCGACCTGACCGACCTGATCGAGCGCGACAAGGACCAGATCAACCCGGACGATTTCATTCCTTCGATCTACGGGCCCTACAGCGTCTATAACGGCCGCCAGGTCGCGCTGCCCTTCGACGGCGACACGCACGCGCTGTTCTACAATACCGAGATTCTTGCCCGTAACGGCGTCGAGCCGCCCAAGACATGGGACGAGCTCCTGGCTGCGGCGAAGAAGATCACCGAGGCGGAAAGCAAGGACGGCATCTACGGCATCGCCATGATCGGCGTGCGCGCGCCGATCCTCAACATCTCGATCTACGCCAACCGGCTTGCCAACTACGGCGGCGCGTTCTTGACCGAGGAGGGGCGCTCCGGCCTCAACTCCGAGGCGGCGCTCGCGGCAGCCGAAAACCTGATGGCGACCGTGCCTTATGCCGTGCCGACCCCGGCCGAGACCGGGTTCGAGCAGGCCCTGAGCGCCTTCATCGGCGGCAAGGCGGCGATGACCGAGGGCTGGATCGATCTCGGCACTTATGCCGACGACCCGGAGAACTCGCAGGTCGCGGGCAAGTGGGCGGTGGTTCCGCTGCCGGTCGGCGGGTCGGTCACGGCGAGCCGTGCTCCGCTCAACGCCGGATGGACGCTTGGCGTCGCGGCCTATAGCGCGAAGCAGGACGCGGCCTGGGAATTCATCAAGCTTGCCTCCTCGGCGGACATGGGCCTCCAGCTCATCACCACCACCGGCAGCGGCATCGATCCGTTCCGCATCTCGAACCTGAACGACCCGCGCTACGCCGAATTCAACCCGCAGGTCCAGAAGGCAGCGGCGTCCTCGCTGAACGGCGCCGTTGGCTGGCCCGATGGCCCGCAGTCGCCGCGCATGCTCGAGGCGCTCTCGGAGCAGCTCGCCTCGATGGTGGCCGGTGAGAAGTCGCCGAAGGAGGCGCTCGACGCC
>JAEVZM010000239.1 GCA_023392225.1 Pseudomonadota bacterium | reverse complement strand
GTCGAGAGCCTCGGCGCCACCGAGGGCGCGCCCGCGACCGGCGCCGCGGACCTCATCGTCGACATCACCACCACCGGCGCGACACTCCGCGACAACGGCCTCAAGATCCTCGACGACGGCCTGATCCTGCGCTCGGAGGCAAGCCTCGTGGCGAGCCTCACCACGACCTGGACCGAGCGCCAGCGCGCCGTCCTCGACTCGCTGCTCAGCCGGCTCGACCGACGTGCCGCGAAGCGCGCGGCGAAGCTGCTTCGCGTGGGCCGCACTTGATCTCCGGTCCACGGGGATTAGTTTGACCGCTTCTGCGGCTCGCGGCGTTCCGGCTGCCCCGCAGCGGCAGGAAGTCGATCCGGTGCTGCTTCAGACCAGCCTTCTCGAGCGTATCCGCCAGTCCCTTGTCCACCTCAACCGGGCCGAGCGCCGGGTCGCCGACACGGTGCTGTCGGATGTCGATGCCGCCATGCGCTCGACCATCAAGGATCTCGCCGAGACCGCGCGGGTCAGTGAGCCGACCATCGTCCGCTTCGCCCGCCGCATGGGCTGCGACGGCTTCACCGACTTCAAGCTCCGCCTCTCGCAGGACCATGCCATCGCCCGCATGTTCGGCCTCAACGAGGAGGAGACGCTGCCGACCGACGCGCCGACGGTCGCCTCCCACGTCTACGAGGCCGCCGCGCAGACGCTCGCCCAGAGCTTCGCCGAGCGCGACCCGGAGGCGATCGACCAGGCCGCCTCGGCGATCGACGGCGCCCGGCGCCTGTGGTGCTTCGGCATCGGCGGCAGCTCGGCGATCATGGCGGCCGAAGCCGAGAACCGCTTCTTCCGCTACGACGTCGCCGCCTCGGCCACGGCCGATCCCTATCGGCAGTGCATGGCCGCGGCGATGACCGAGCCCGGCGACGTCTTCCTGATCTTCTCGGTCACCGGCATGCCGCCGCCGCTGGTGGAGGCCGCCGGCATCGCCCGCAACCTCGGCGGCGTCGTCATCTCGGTCACCCGGCCAGGAACGCCGCTCGCCGCGGAATCCTCGATCCTGGTGCCGCTCAAGATCCAGGACCATGGCAAGCACCTCCAGGTGCCGAGCCGAACCCGCTACGCCCAGATGCTGATGCTCGATTGCCTCGCGACCATCGTCGGCACCCGCCGCCTCGGCCGCAACGCCGAGAAGCTCGGCCGTGCCCGCGCCACGATCAGCGCACTCAACGGCCCCACCGACCAGCAGCCGCTCGGCGACTGAAGCCGTCGCGCCAGCGACCTGTCTTGCGGTCCGGCCCGACGGCAGCGGGGTGGCGAGAAATGTAGCTGAGCAACATTTACGCAGCATGCGATGCGTTTTTCCGCAGCTGTCGCCCCTCTAATATGTTGCAAAACTATTTTTTGGAGTTACCCTTCGCCTGTCCTGGTGGCACGGGAGGACTCTGCAGAATGTCCGTCAGTCAAACGACACGGCGGATAGAACAGCGAGGCTTTCCGTGACGAGTCGACTGGCCTTGCCGGCGATTGCTGGCGATGGATGATTTGATTTCGAGTCTTTGAAAGATGATCTTCAAGTACCGTTGCCAGTATTTCTTCTTCGACAACGCTGATTGCCGGCGTGAGGCCATAGATCGCGCCTGCCCCGCCATGGCGGGCGCGGACGAGCGGGCCGGGTCGTGACATGCTGCTTGCTTCGACAGACTGAGGAGCAAGCCATGCAATTCGAACTGCTGATCAAGGGTGGCCGCGTCATCGATCCGGGCTCGGACACCGATGCGGCTCTCGACGTCGGTTTCTCCGGCGGCCGGGTGACGGCACTCGATGCCGGAATACCTGCCGACCGCGCCGACCGGGTCGTCGATGCCACAGGCGCCATCGTCACGCCCGGCCTCATCGATCTCCATACCCACGTCTACTGGGGCGGCACCTCGCTCGGCGTCGACGCCGCCGCGATAGCGGCGCGCAGCGGCACGACGACCTTCGTCGACGCCGGCAGCGCCGGCGCCGGCAATTTCCTCGGCTTCCGCCGGCACGTGATGGAGCGCTCGCGGGCGCGCATCCTCGCCTATCTCAACATTTCCTTCGCCGGCATCTTCGGCTTTTCCTCGAATGTCCATGTCGGCGAGTGCACCGACATCCGTCTCTGCGACGCCCGCGAGGCGGTCGCCTGCGGCCGGGAGCATTCCGACGTGGTAGTGGGCATGAAGGTGCGCTCGGGCCGCATCGCCGGCGGCACGAGCGGCATCGCCCCGGTCGACCTCGCCGTCGAAGCGGCGGACAAGCTGCAGCTGCCGCTGATGACCCACATCGACTTCCCGCCTCCGGGGCGGAGCGAGGTCATCGCGCGCCTCCGTCCGGGCGACGTCCTCACCCACTGTTTCCGGCCCTTCCCCAATTCGCCGATCGACGGGGCCGGGCTGGTGCGCGAGGACGCCAAGGCGGCAAGGGCCCGCGGCGTCATCTTCGACATCGGCCACGGCATGGGCTCGTTCGACTTCGAGGTGGCGGAGAGCATGCTGAAGGCCGGCTACGCCCCGGACGTGGTGTCGAGCGACGTGCATCTCTTCTGTGCCGACGGCCCTGCCTATGACGTGCTGGTCTGCCTCTCGAAGCTCCTCACGCTCGGCATGCCGCTGGTCGAGGCGATCCGCTCGGTGACGGCCAAGCCCGCCGCGGTGATCGGCCGTCCCGACCTCGGCTCGCTCGCCGTCGGCTCGGTCGGCGACGCGGCGGTGCTCCGTCTCGTCCCCGGGCAGTTCCCCTATGTCGACGCCAGCGGCCGCACCCTCGTCGGCAGCGAGCGCCTGGTCTCGGACGGTGTCGCGATCGGCGGGTCGTGGTGGGCGAATGACGGCGCCGATGCGGTGCCCGACCTCGCCGCCTACAAGCCGCATCCGCCCTCGACGCACACCGCCGTCTCGGTCAGGCACTTCGGCCATTGCGGGCATCACCATGGCTGACGTCGCGGCCGCCCTCGCTCGCGAGTTCCCGCGGCCCTCGGCCGGCGACGAGCCTTGGCGCCTGACGGCGAGCGAGGCGGTGGCCGCGATCCGCAGCGGACGGCTGACCGCGCAAGACCTCGCCGAGTCGTGCCTCGAACGGGCGACTGATTGCGAGTGCGAGACCCGCGCCTTCGTCGGCATCGACGCAGCGACGATACGGGCCGAGGCGGCGCGCTCTGCCGCGCTGGGACCGGAGACGCCGCTCGCCGGCGTCCCCTTCGCGGTCAAGGACAATCTCGACACCGCCCTCGCCGCAACCGCCTACGGATCCCCGATCTGGGCGGGCCACAGGCCGAAGGCGGACGCCGCCGCGGTGGCGCTCGCGCGTCGGGCCGGAGGGACCTTCTTCGGCAAGACCGCGACCACCGAGTTCGCGGCCATGACCCCGGCGGCGACCACCAATCCGCGAGACCACCGCCGCAGCCCGGGCGGCTCGTCCTCCGGCTCGGCGGCGGCAGTCGCCGCGGGCGCCGTGCCACTCGCGCTCGGCACCCAGACCGGCGGCAGCGTCATTCGTCCCGCCGCCTTCTGCGGCGTGGTCGGGTTCAAGCCCAGCTTCGGGGCGATCCCGCGCGCCGGCCTCAAGGTGTCCAGCGACTCGCTCGACACGATCGGCATGTTCGCCCGGAGCGTCGCCGACTGCGCGCTCCTGTTCGACGCGATCACCGGCACCACTGCCCGCAACGGGATACCCGGCCCGGACGCCCGCCCGACCCTTGCGGTGATCCTCGGACCGGCCGCTGACCGTGCCACGGCAGAGACACTCGCGCTGGTCGAGCACGCCGCGCGGGCCTGTGCCCTCGCCGGTGCCACCATCATCCGGCCGCTTCTGCCGCCGGCAGTGACCGCGGCCTTCCACGTCCACGACACCATCATGTATGGCGAGACTCTCGGCGCGCTCTCCTGGGAGTGGGAAGCCGCCCCGGACCGGATCTCGCCACGGCTGACAGAGCGCCTCGTCTGGGCTTCCCGCCTCACGCCGACCGAGATCGCCGAGGCCCGCCTCATCCACGAAACGGGGCGGCGCGCCTTCGATGCCTTCGCCTGCCATGTCGATGCGATCCTCACGCCGAGCGCCGCCGGCGAAGCGCCGACGATCGCCTCCGGCTCGACCGGCGACATGAGCTTCAACCAGCTGTGGACGGCGCTGCACGCGCCATGCGTCACCGTTCCGGCGGGCACCGGTCCGGGCGGGCTGCCACTCGGCCTGCAGATCGTTACGTCGCGCGGCACCGACCGGAACGCCCTCGCCTGGGCTGAATGGGTGCAGCATGCGCTGCACTAGCCACCACCCCGCCTCCAGCACGACGCCGCGCACCGCGCGACGCATCTCCATTCCGACTGAAACCCCGAAGGACATTTCCCATGGCTGACGCCGGCACCACTGCCGACGACCTCCGTGCCGCGCTGGTCGCGGCCGGCCTCGACCCGACCGGACTGGATCTCGAGTTTCTCGCCTATCTCAAGGACGAGACCGAGCAGCGCATCGCCGCGCACCGGACCGACGCCGGCTTCATCGGAGCCGCGCCTGCCTTCAACCCGCCCGAGCGGACGTGAGGTCCCGGATGGCCCTTCCTCCTCTCGCCCAGGCGCTCGCCGATTGCGCCGGCGCCCCCGACAAGGCCGCGGCCCTCGCTGGCGAAGCCATCGCGGCGGTCGCGCCCGACGGCGGCCCGCTCAAGACCTTCATCGCGGTGGCGCCCGAGACCGCCCCTGACCCCGAGCGCAGCTCGGACGCCCTGCTCGGCTGCGTCTTCTCGCTCAAGGACAATATCGACGTCGCCGGCTTCACCTCGACCTGCGGCTCGCGAGTGCTCGAGAACGAACCGCCGGCGGCGAAGGATTCCTGGATCTCGAACGCGCTGAAGAAGGCCGGCGCGCAGTGCATCGGCAAGAACAACATGCACGAGTTCGCGCTCGGCGGCACTGGCGTCAACGCGCGCTTCGGCAACACGGTCAACCCATGGGACGCCACCCGCAACTGCGGCGGCTCTTCGGGCGGCTCGGCCAGCGCCATTGCCACCGGCCAGGTCCATCTCTCGCTCGGCACCGACAGCGGCGGCTCGGTACGGATGCCCGCCGCCTTCACCGGCATCACCGGCTTCAAGCCGACCGCCGGCCGCCTGCCGATGGACGGCGTCGTCGGCGCCGCCTGGACCATCGACTGCCTCGGACTGTTCACCAGGACCGTGGCCGACATGCGGACCGTCTGGTCGGCGATCGTCGAGCCGAATGCCAAGGCGCCCGCCGTGCCACGCTACGGCTACCTCGACGACGACTCGATGGGCCGGGTCGAGCCCGTGGTCTGGGAGAAGTACCGCGCCTCGATCGAGACGCTCCGTGCCGCCGGTGCCGAGCTGACGCCGATCTCGATCGCCGGCTTCAACGACTGCCCTTCGATCTGCATGACGCTCGCCTATGCCGAGGTCGCCTCGCTGCAATACGAGCTGCTGCGCGAGCGGGCCGCGCTCTACGACCAGGATATCCGCGGCATCATCTGCCTCGGCGAGCTGTGGTCGGGCCGGCACTACCTCGACGCCGAGCGCCTGCGCACCGTTTTCCGCGCCCGCTTCGCCGAGATCATGGCGCCGTTCGACGCGATCATCACGCCCTCGGTCGCGATCCAGCCGCCGAAGAACGGCGAGCAGCCGCATGTCACCGGCGATCCGCCCGGCGCCTATCTCTATGCGCTGATGCGCTTCACGGTGCTCCACAACATCACCGGCTACCCGGGTATCTCCGTGCCCTCGGGCCTCGACCGCGACGGACTGCCGACCGGCATCCAGC
>JAEVZM010000292.1 GCA_023392225.1 Pseudomonadota bacterium | reverse complement strand
CTTCAGAGCATCCATGGCGAGGACGACCCGGCGCGCCGCGATTCCTTCGGCAACTGGCTGGGCAACATCTGGGTCGACGGCAAGAGCGTCAACGACGAGATGGTCGCCTCGGGCAACGCGGTGAAGGTCGAGTAGCGGCGACAGCGCCGACCGTCCTACCCCGCCGCGATCGCCCGCAGCGCGCCCGCCGGGTCCGTCGTCACCGGGTCGCCGTGCGAGACGGTGACGATGCGGAGCTCGGGCGTCGCGGCCAGCTCGCCGGCGAAGGCCCGCATGGCAGCGATGTCGGTGATGAATCGCCAGCGATAGATTCGCGGGATGCCGAGGTGGTGTCCGGGAGCGGCGAAGCGGCTGATGATCAGCCGGCCGAGCAGGCGGCTGTCGTCGGCGGCATGGGCGCTGCCGAGGGCGTCATTGGCGATCAGCACCCGGCCGCCGCCGGGCAGCGGCGCGTCGTAGACGAACTCCGCCATCTTCGAGGCCGGCACGCGGTGGAGCCTGAAGCCGAGCCCGGGCAGCACGTCCTCCACCGAGCCGTCGAGCGCCACCACCTTGCCGATCTCGTCCATCGATGCCGATGGCGCGAGCTGCTTCATGGCGGGATAGCGCTGCCTGTAGAACGGCGCGTCCATGGTGTGGAGGGTGCTCGGCACGATCGAATAGGCCGGGGTGCCCAGCGCCTCGAGGGCCGCGAGCCCCGCCTCCTCCATCGCGACGACGCTGTGCAGCAGCAGCTCGCCGTCCGGAAGCCGGAGGATCACCATGTTGCGGTGGAGCGGATAGGAGAGGTTGCCCCGGATCACCCAGAGGCCGTCGGCAATGGCTTCGGGCGGGTCGTAGGGATAGATCTTGTGCGGCGGCGGGGTGGTCATGGCGGCTCGTTCTCCGGCGGGGCCGGCGGGACGCGCCGGCTGCCACCGGCACCATATCGCGCGCCCGGCCTGCCGGGGAGCCGGCGCGGCTACACCGTCAGGTGGCGCCGCACCTTGTCCGGGTCCATCTCCTCGCGCGTGCCGGTGAGGATGATGTGGCCGCGGTCCATCACCGCGAAGCGGTCGGCGAGCTCGTGCACGAAGTCGAAATACTGCTCGACGAGGAGGATCGCCATGTCGCCCTTCTGGCGGAGCCAGGTGATGGCGCGGCCGATGTCCTTGATGATAGAGGGCTGGATCCCTTCGGTCGGCTCGTCGAGGACGAGGAGCTTCGGCCGCGTGACCAGCGCGCGGCCGATCGCGAGCTGCTGCTGCTGGCCGCCAGAGAGGTCGCCGCCGCGCCGCTTCAGCATGTCGGCGAGCACCGGGAAGAGGTCGAACACGTCCGGCGGAATGGTCTTGTCGCCGCGCTTGAGCGGGGCAAAGCCGGTCTCGAGGTTCTCCTTCACCGTCAGGAGCGGAAAGATGTCGCGGCCCTGCGGCACGTAGCCGATGCCGAGCCGGGCGCGGTCGTGCGGCGCCATCCGGCCGAGCGTCACCCCGTTCATGGTGATGGTGCCCTTGGCGATCGGCTGCTCGCCGACCACGGCGCGGAGGAAGCTCGTCTTGCCGACGCCGTTCCGGCCCATCAGCGCCGTCACCTCGCCGGCGCGCGCGGTGAGCGACACGTCGTAGAGCGCCTGGGCAGCGCCATAGGCGAGGTCGACATGCTCGGCGACCAGCATCGGCTGGCCGGTGGAGGCGCCGGCGGGACCGGTGGCGGGCACGGAAGCGTGGGCGTTCATCTATCCTCTCCAGCGCCAGCGCGACGCCGGCAAAGGCAGGTCGAAGACCGGCCGCTCGGGCGGCGGCATGGCGAAGTCGCGGAACATGGAGGGCGCGCGCTGCGCGGCCCGGGCTTCGGGCTCGTGTCCCGACATCGGGGCGGGACGCGACCTCCCCGAGTGCAAGCCACCTCCGCTCCGCCTGTGGAGACCACCGCCCCCCTCATCCTCAGGTGCCCTGTCGCGATGCGGCCGGGCTTCGAAGGACCCGCCACCATTCGTCCCGTTGCTTCCGTCCGCCATCGTCACCGCCCCAGATAGGATTCGATCACGCGCGGGTCGGCCGACACGTGGTCGAGCGTCCCCTCGGAGAGCACCGAGCCCTCGTTCAGCACCGTCACCTTCACGTCGAGGGCGCGGACGAACACCATGTCGTGCTCGACCACGATCACCGACTTGGTCTTCGCGATGTCGCGGAGCAGCTCGGCGGTCGCCGCGGTCTCGGCGTCGGTCATGCCCGCCGCCGGCTCGTCGACGAGGAGGAGCTTCGGCTCCTGGGCGAGCAGCATGCCGATCTCGAGCCACTGCTTCTGCCCGTGGCTCAGTGAGCCGGCCTTCCGGTGGCGATGCTCGCCGAGGCGGATGATGGAGAGTAGCTCCTCGAGGCGCTCGGCAGCGTTCGGCACCGGACGGCCGAACAGCGCCTGCGCGGTGCGGCGGCGGCCGGCGAGCGCAAGGTCGAGATTGTCGAGGACGGTGAGGTTCTCGAACACCGTCGGCTTCTGGAACTTCCGGCCGATGCCGAGCTCGGCGATCGAGGCCTCGTCCATCCGGGTGAGGTCGACCGCGCCGTCGAAATAGATCTCGCCGGAATCGGGCTTGGTCTTGCCGGTGACGACGTCCATCATCGTCGTCTTGCCGGCACCGTTCGGGCCGATGATCGCCCGCATCTCGCCGGCCTCGACCACCAGCGACAGCTCGTTCAGCGCCTTGAAGCCGTCGAACGATACCGACACGCCGTCGAGATAGAGGACCGAGTTCTTCGCCCGCTCGTTCATCGCCCTACTCCGCCGCCGAGGGCTTCAGCTCGCCGCCGGGTGGCCCGTCGGGCGCAGAGGGCGAGACGCCCTCCTCCGCCGCGGCCGAGCTGCGGCGCTGGGCCATCGCCGACCAGCCGTCGGCGATGGTGCCGACGATGCCCTTGGGCAGGAACAGCGTGACGGCGATGAACAGCCCGCCGAGGGCGAACAGCCAGTACGGCGCCAGCGCGCCGGTGGTGAACCAGGTCTTGGCGAAGTTGACGACCACCGCGCCGACGATCGGCCCGACCAGCACGCCGCGGCCGCCGACCGCGGCCCAGATCACCACCTCGATCGAGTTCTCCGGGGCAAACTCGCCGGGATTGATGATGCCGACCTGCGGCACGTAGAGGGCGCCGGCGACGCCCGCCATGCAGGCCGAGAGCGTCCACACCACGAGCTTGTAGTTCTCCACCCGGTAGCCGAGGAAGCGGGTCCGGCTCTCGGCGTCGCGAACCGCGACCAGCACCTTGCCGAAGCGCGAGGCGACCACGGCCTTGCTGATGACGAAGGCGATGGCAAGGGCGATGGCGGTGATCGCGAACAGCGCGGCGCGGGTCTCCGGCGCCTGGATGTTGAAGCCGAGGATGTCCTTGAAGTCGGTCAGGCCGTTGTTGCCGCCGAAGCCGAAGTCGTTGCGGAAGAAGGCGAGCAGCAGGGCGAAGGTCATCGCCTGGGTGATGATCGAGAAGTAGACGCCCGTCACCCGGCTGCGGAAGGCGAACCAGCCGAACACGAAGGCGAGCGCGCCGGGCACCAGCACCACCATCAGGAGGGCATAGGCGAAGTTGTCGAAGCCCCACCAGGCGACCGGCAGCTCCTTCCAGTTGAGAAAGACCATGAAGTCCGGCAGCTCGGCATTGCCGTAGACGCCGCGGCTGCCGATCTGGCGCATCAGGTACATGCCGATGGCGTAGCCGCCGAGCGCGAAGAAGGCGCCGTGGCCGAGCGACAGGATCCCGGCATAGCCCCAGATCAGGCCGACCGACATGGCGAGCAGCGCGTAGCTGAGATACTTGCCGACCAATGGCACCACGTGGGACGGAACGTGGAACGGGCTCGTCGGCGCGACATAGAGGTTGAGCACCGGCACCAGGATCGCGACGGCGACGAGGATCGCCACCACGACCAGCGCACCGCGATCGAGCCCCGCCCTGAAGAATCCGCCCATCACGCACCTCCCCGGTGACGGGCGCCGAGGCGAAGCGCTCCCGCCCACCGCCGTTTGACGGCGGTCCCCCCTCGCCTCTCAGGAGCCGGGGCACCGGAATGGGGAGGGGGGACCATGCGTGGCGCGCCTCCCGGAGGAAGCGTCGCGTTGTGCACGGTGGGCGGGAAATGGGTCGTGGCCGAAGTTCGCGCCTTAACGACGTCCGAGGCGCGCGAGTTCCGGCCACCGGAGGAAGAATTGTCGAGCATGACGAACCCTGAAAGTGCGGCCGCGGAGGCGGGCGTGAGGAAGCTCATCATGCCTCCACCGCCCGGCCCTTCAGCGCGAACAGGCCGCGCGGGCGCTTCTGGATGAAGAGGATGATGAACACCAGCACCAGGATCTTGCCGAGCACGGCGCCGGCATAGGGCTCGAGGAACTTGTTGGCGATGCCGAGGGTGAAGGCGCCGACCAGCGTCCCCCAGAGGTTCCCGACGCCGCCGAACACCACCACCATGAAGGAGTCGATGATGTAGGCCTGGCCGAGATTGGGGCTGACAATGTCGATCTGCGACAACGCCACGCCGGCCATGCCGGCGATGCCGGAGCCGAGGCCGAAGGTCAGCGCGTCGACCCAGGGCGTGCGGATGCCCATGGCGCTCGCCATCTGCCGGTTCTGGGTGACCGCCCGCATCTGGAGGCCGAAGCTGGTCTTCTTCAGCACCAGCATCAGCACGGCGAAGACCAGCAGCGCGAAGACGATGATGGCGAGCCTGTTGGCGGTGATCGACAGGCCCCAGAGGTCGAACGAGCCCGACATCCAGGACGGCGTGCCGACCGCCTGGTTGGTCGGGCCGAAGATGGTGCGGACCGCCTGCTGGAGGATCAGCGACACGCCCCAGGTGGCGAGCAGCGTCTCGAGCGGCCGGCCGTAGAGGAAGCGGATGATGCCGCGCTCGATGATCACCCCGACCGCGCCGGAGACCAGGAAGGCGAGCGGGATGGCGAAGAACAGCGAGGCGTCGAACAGCTCCGGCGCATGGGCGCGGATCACCTGCTGGACGACGAAGGTCGTGTAGGCGCCGAGCATCACCATCTCGCCATGCGCCATGTTGATGACGCCCATCACGCCGAAGGTGATGGCAAGGCCGATCGCGGCGAGCAGCAGCACCGAGCCGAGCGACAGGCCGTACCAGACGTTCTGGAGCGCATCCCACAGCGCGAGGTTGCTCTCGATGGTGCCGACCGCGCCGCGTGCCGCCTCGCCCACCGGCCCCTCGATGTCGACGAGGGGCGTGAGCAGGGCGAGCGCATCCCGGCCGCCGCGCTGCTTGAGCACCTCGATCGCCTCGATCT
>JAEVZM010000268.1 GCA_023392225.1 Pseudomonadota bacterium | reverse complement strand
GTGCTCGTCCGCGCCAACTTCATCGAGGTCGGCAGCGAGGAGATCGACCACGCGCGCCGCGCGAGCGCCCTGTTCCGGGTCAATGTCCACGCCGAGACGCACCATTTCCGAGACGTGCTGTTCTTCCGGCGCGGCCGCCATCACGAGCGGGTCGAACGCAAGTTCTGGCTGGGCCTCCGCACCCGCCACGAGGAGATCGACGTCTATGACGACGTGGTGATGGTGGCGGCGCTGCACGAGACGGAACCACCGCCGCCGCCTCGTCACCGCCGCCTGCTGCGCGCGCGCCGGCGGCCCGGCGGGCGTCCCGGATCGATGCTGATCAAGTGCTTTCGCGACATCCCGAGCGCCGACCTCAATGCCCTGCTTCCCGATGCCCGGGTGGTCATGGCCCCGCGCGACAAGTGGCTGCTCGGCCTCCCCGCCCTGCTGGCGGGGATCCCGCTCCTTCTCAAGCTTGGCCCGGTGCTGGCGATCCTCGCGATCCTGGCAGGAATCCGGTTCGGGGCAACGCAGGACGTCAGCCGCGACGGCCTCGAGCAGGCGCTGATCGTCACCAGCGGCCTGATCGCGCTGGGCGGCTTCTTCCTGCAGCAATGGGTGAAGTACCAGCGGCAGGCGCTGCGCTACCAGCTCGAGATCAACAGCAACCTCTATTTCCGCAACGTCTCCAACAATGCCGGCATGTTCGACGCGATCATCGGCGCGGCGGAGGAGCAGGAGTGCAAGGAAGTCATCCTCGCCTATGCGTTCCTCCTCGAGGCGCCTTCGGATTCGGAAACCCTCGACCGGCGGATCGAGGCGTGGCTGGCCGAGCGGTTCGGCGTGGCGGCGGACTATGAGGTCGACGACGCCATCGGCAAGCTCCGGCGGCTCGGACTGGTGGCGGACGCCGATGGCATCTTCGCCGTCCCACCGATCCCGGAGGCACTGCACCGCCTCGACGCGCTCTGGGACGGCTTCTTCGTCTTCCCCGGGCGACCGGGCGAGGCCGAAACCGAATCGCATGCGCCGTCGGCCTCCCCCTCGCAGCCCGAGCCGACGGAAGGAACGGACCTCGAACGCCCTCAATCAACCGCGATTGCGGCACGACACGGGGCGTCAACAAAGTTCCAACATCTTTCGCCGATGCTATAGTTCGCCGATCGGCCCCGCGCCCGCGGACCGGCGACGGCGAAGAGGGGGAGCCTTTCGAATGGCGTTGGGGTTGTTGAGCGGTACCTCGGGACAAGCGCGCGCGCGGCGAGCCGGGGCCATCCTGGCAGTGGCCGTGGCGCTCGGCGCCTGCTCGACCACGAACGTCCCGACGGTGCCCACGCAGCCGGCGGTGGTGATCCCGCCCGGGCCGGCGGTCGCCATCGAGGTTACGGCACTGCCCGGCAAGTGGGGCCTAGCCTCCTACCGCGATGAGAAGGACCGCGCGCGTACCGAGGCCGAGGCCAAGCGCGCCTGCAGCAATCCCTATGTGATCGCCTCCGGACCGCAGGGCGGCGTGCTGATGCACCTGCCCGACCAGGCGCAGCCGACCGAGGTCTTCGTCAAGGTGAACAAGGACGGCCGGAGCTTCATCGGGCCGCGCGGCGCCCCCGGGATGATCCAGGACCGCGTCGTGATGTACTATCAGGGTGGCGTGCTGATCACCGACTGGCTGGACCCGAGCGCCCGGGAGCGCTACGGAACCATGCTCTTCGTAAGGTGCTGAACGATCACCATGGCTGGGCGACAGTCAGTGAGGAACGGATGAATCTTGGAACGATCACGCGGGCGCTCGGGCGTCCCGCCGGCTTGGCTCTCGCCGCAGTGCTTGGCCTCGCATTGACGGCGGCCACCGGCGTCGAGGCCAAGCAGCGCAAGGAACTGGCGATCCAGGACCAGCCGGGTTACGTGCCCACGCCGCAGGAAGAGAATCTCCCGCCGCAGTATCGCCCGCAGCCGGTCTATTTCCGCACCAACGAAGCGCCCGGCACCATCGTCATCCACACCGACGAGCGCTTCCTCTATCTCGTCCAGCCCGACGGACGGGCGATTCGCTACGGCATCGGCGTCGGCCGGGACGGCTTCCAGTGGCAGGGCCTGCAGAAGATCACCCGCAAACAGGAATGGCCCGACTGGCGGCCGCCGCCGGAGATGATCCAGCGCCAGCCCTACCTGCCCCGCTTCATGGCCGGCGGTCCGGGCAACCCGATGGGCGCGCGCGCGCTGTACCTCGGTGACACGGTGTACCGCATCCACGGCACCAACCAGCCGCAGACCATCGGCTATGCCGTGTCGAGCGGCTGCTTCCGGCTGGTCAACAAGGACGTCATCGACCTGTTCAACCGCGTCCCGGTGGGCACCAAGGTGGTGATCCTCCAATCCGCGAAACTCTGATCACGAAGGGAACGGCGATGACAATGAAGGTCTGGTCGGTCGCCGGTGCCCTTGTGGCGCTTGGCGCGATGGCGGCGCCGGCAGGCGCCGGCACGCTCGATACCGTCAAGGCGCGCGGCGAGCTGCTGTGCGGCGTCAATACCGGGCTCGGCGGCTTCTCCGCGCCCGACGACGCCGGCAAGTGGTCCGGATTCGATGTCGATTTCTGCAAGGCGGTCGCCGCCGCCGTGCTCGGCGACCCGGAGAAGGTCGCCTACGTGCCGCTCACCACGGCCGATCGTTTCGACGCGCTGAAGTCCGGCAAGATCGACATCCTGTCCCGCAACTCGACGTGGACCATGGGCCGCGAGACCGGCTACGGCCTGACCTTCGTCGGCATCACCTACTATGACGGCCAGGGCTTCATGGTCCCGCGCTCGGCCAACGTCTTCTCGGCGCTCGAGCTCGACGGCAGTAAGGTCTGCGTCCAGGGCGGCACCACGACCGAAGCCAATCTCCGCGACTTCTTCAGCGCCAACAACATGACCTATGAGGCCGTGATCACCGGCTCCCCGGCCGAATCGATCGCCGCCTATGGCGATGGCCGCTGCAACGTCATCACCAGCGACATGTCGCAGCTCTATGCCGAGCGGCTGAAGCTGAAGGATGCGGACGAGCACATCGTGCTGCCCGATGCGATCTCCAAGGAGCCGCTCGGGCCGGCGGTGCGGATGGACGACCCCGACTGGGCGCTGCTGACCAAGTGGGTCTACTTCGCCCTCCTCAACGCCGAGGAGCTCGGCATAGCCTCCGACACGGTGGACGAGGCCAAGACCTCGGAGAAGCCGGAGGTGCGTCGTTTCGTCGGCCTCGATGGTACGTTCGGCGAGGAGTTGGGCCTGTCGAGCGACTGGGCCGCGCGGATGGTCAAGGCGGTGGGCAACTACGCCGAGATCTACGAGCGCAACCTCGGCGTCGATTCGCCCCTCGGCATTCCGCGCGGCATGAACCAGCTCTGGAGCCGTGGCGGCATCCAGTACGCGCCGCCGATCCGCTGACCGGACGCAAGCGGCGAAAAAAACATTCGAAAAAGCTTGGCCGGCTCTTCTAATCGCGGCTCGGAAGGGCTATATCCGCGGCCGTGGCAGCCGATGACGCTGTCAGTGACGCGGGGTGGAGCAGCCCGGTAGCTCGTCAGGCTCATAACCTGAAGGTCACAGG
>JAEVZM010000213.1 GCA_023392225.1 Pseudomonadota bacterium | reverse complement strand
CCGTCCCGGTCGACGATGACGCCGCCGCGGTTGGTGCGGCCCGAGGCCCAAAGCACCGCCCCGTCGTCGGCCAGCACCTCGAAGGCCACGAAGGCGCGGCGGAAGCCGACGCCGGAGGGGAACTTGTGGCCGACATGGCTGGTCACCGTCACCGCGGCGGAGAGGGTCGTCTCATCACTCGCGACCTCGCCGATGGCAATCTCCGCCGTCGCGTCGCGCGCCTGGGCGAGGATGGCGTCCTCGGTCCGCTCCAGTCCGAGGAGCCCGATGTCGCCCGAGACGGGATCGCGGGTGTGGATGCCGAGGGCGTCCGGAAACTGCTTGGCCATCTTGATCAGGACGAGGTTGAGCCCGACCAGCGTGTGGGCGGCGAAGCCCTCGCGGAACGGCAGGTCGAGGGCCTCCGGGCCGAGCGTGAAGGTCGCCGCGGGGAAGTTGGTGAACTCCTGGATGCTGGCGATCTTGCTGGTCCGAAGGTTCCCCTCCGCGTCGCGGCGCGACATGTGGCAGTCCTGGCAGGTCTGGGCGCGGTCGCCGGGCCCATGCGGCAGGGCGCCGTCGGGCGTCGTGCCGGAGCGGTAGGCGCTGAACGCCCATTCCGGATAGGTGGTCTGCTCGTAGACATGGCCGAGCGTCTTGCCGGCATGCAGCACTGGCAGGTGCACCGTGTGGCAGCTGCCGCAGGCCTCGGCGCTCCGGATGTCGGGGTCGTATTTCGGCGTCATGCCGATGGCGTGCTCCATCGGCACGATCTTCGGCGCCTCGAACGGGCCGGCGATCGCGTCGGGGGCGCCGACGAACTGGCTGCCGGTGAAGGTGCGGGCGAAGCCGGTGAGGCCGGGATTGAGCGCCGCCTGCCGCTCCTCGATGCAGGCATTCTGCGGTTCCGAGGCGGCTTCCGCCATCGCTTCCGCCTTGAGCACCGGGCGGTGGCAGGCGGTGCAGGTGATGCCGTCGCGGGCGAGGGCGCCGTACTTTGCCGTCGCCGCGCTCGGGTTGTCCGCCGGATACGGTACGGAATCGACCAGCGCGCGGTGGAAAGGCGGGCAGGACACTCCGCTCGCCTTCGCGTCGATCTGGAACTGGCGCGCGCCGGCGACGCCGTGGCAGCCGAAGCAGGTGGTCTCGATCAGGTCCCGGCTCTCCGGGTGGAAGGTCTCCACCTCGCTGGCGAGCTGGGCGAAGAAGAAGGGGTCGCGGCCCGCAAGCCCCATCGGCGAGGTACGCCAGGTAGCGAAGGGCGAGAGGTTGACCAGCCCCGGTCCATGCGGATTCGGCGTCGTCATGTCGTACTGGAGGCCGGTGCTGCCGGCATCATGGCAGCCGGCGCAGGCGGCGGCCGTGATGAAGGTCTGCGACGCATTGGGGCCGCCCGGCAGGACCCAGTCATAGTCGTAGGTCTGCGACGGCATGGGTGTGATCGCGGCACCGTTGGGCATGGTGGCGACGAAGGCGCGAAGCGCGTCCATCACCGCCTTGTCCGGTGCCGACCGGGCGGGCTCGAGCGCATGGGCGCGCGGCGGCGCACCGTCGTGCATCGGCGACGGAGGCTCGCGGTCGGCGAAGTCCTGGCTGAGGAAGGACAGCGGCGCGCCGGGCTCCCCCTCCATGTTCTCGAGCGAGGCGAAGATGTGGGAGACCGCCGAGGCGTGGCAGTTGAGGCAATACTGTCCGAAGCCCATGCCGGGCGGTGGATTGTCCTCGCGCGGTGGCCAGTCCGGGGCAAACGGGCCGTTCTGGAAGAAGCCGTAGAACCACCCGTCATAGGAGCCGGCCGAGTCGCGCACCATGATCGCGGCGCCGATATCCGGGAAGAGGTGGCTCGGGTCGACGTCGCGGCAACCGCTGGTCGGGCTCGCGAACATCTCCTTGACGATCAGCGCCCCGTCTGGGGGCGGCGGCGCGTCGTCGGCCTGGATGCCGTCGGCACGCCAGGTGCGGATCCAGTCGGCCGCCTCGGGCGAGTACCAGACCAGTACCGGCGCATGGGTGCCGAAGTTCCGCGACGACCATTCGCCGTCGCGAAGCGTCGCGACGCGGGGGCCGGCGAGCCGGATGAACTTGTCGCGGACCCAGCCCGCGGCCGGGTTGCGGTGACAGAAATTGGCGCCATAGGCGTTGAGGACGGTCTGGTATTCGTCGAGCGGCAGGGCCGAAGGCTGGCGCACCTTGGCCTCGAGCTCGGCGCAGAGCGTCGGGTCGGTCATGACCACGGGGTCCGCCCGGTAGGCGGCGCAGGCCGCCGCCTCGGCCGCTGCGGACGGTGCCGCCTGCAAGCCAATGATGACCGCGGACACGAGCGGCAGCCAGCCGTATCGCATCGTTCCCCCTTGCCCCGCCGTTGCCCGGAACAAGTCTAGACCAGGCGGCGGGGTGGGAGAACGGATTATGTCGCCGTCCGGCCGGTCACCAGGCCAGCGCCTGGCCCTCGAGCGCCGCGACCAGCTTGGCGTCCTGTCCGTAGATGTCGTTGCGGAAATTGGGCAGGCCCTGGTCGACCCAGGCGGTGAAGTAGGTGATGTGGATCGGCAGCGGCTCGGCGAGGTTGACCACCGTCCGCTTTTGCGAGGCGACGACCTGGTTGATGCGGTTCAGGTCCCAGCCGGGCACGGCGCCGACCGCCAGCACTTGTACGGCGAGCTCGAGCGGCCGGGAAAGGCGGATGCAGCCGTGGCTGAACGCCCGCTCGGCCCTGTCGAACAGGCCGCGTGACGGCGTGTCGTGCAGGTAGACGTCGAACTGGTTGGGTAACATGAACTTGACGCGGCCGAGCGCATTGTTCGGTCCGGGGCGCTGGCGGAGCTGGAACGGGAAGTTGCCCGGACCGTACTGGCTCCAGTTGATCGAGGTGAGCGGGTAGACGGTGTCGCCGCGCACCGCCTCGAACCCAGCGGCCTGGCGCGCCGCCGGGTTGGTCTTGAGCTTCGGCAGCTCCTCCTTGATAGCGATCCCGGTCGGCACGTTCCAGTAGGGATTGAACTCGAGATAGCGCACCCGGTCGCTGAACACCGGCGTCTTCGAATAGGGCTTGCCGACGACGACGTTCATGCGCTCGGCGAGGCGGCCGTCGGCGAAGCGCTTCAACTCGAAGCCGGCGATGTTGACGATCAGGTGGTTGCGCCCGAGCTCGGGCGGCATCCAGCGCCAGCGCTCCATCGACAGGATGATGTCCTGGACGCGGGTCTCGACCGGAACGTTGAGCGCACCGACCGTGCCCTTGCCGACGACGCCGTCGACATCGAGCCCGTGGCGGGCCTGGAAGCGCTTGACGACGGCGACCAGCGCATCGTCATAGACCTCCTCGGCGCCGGCAGGAGCCTGCGGGCTAGCGCCGTCGGTCACCGCCAGCCGGGCGCGGAGCGCGGGAACGCGCGGGTCGGTCATGCCGGGCTTGAGGGACTCGCCGAGCGGCACCGTCGGCCAGCCGCCGGCCATCGCCAGCGCCCGGTAGTCGGCCAGCGCGGCGCGCAGGTCCGAATACTCGGGTGCCTGGGGCTGCCAGGCGAGGAAGAAGCGATCGAGGTTCGGCGCCGCGCCGACCTGGACCAGGGCGCCGACCTGGTCGATCGAGCGGCCTTCCTGGAAGAAGTCGGGATCGACCTTGTGCGGCAGCACGCGGCCGACCTGAAGGTCCGAGGCATATTGCAGGAAGGCAGCGGAGAAGTGCAGCTCGATGATGGCGCGGCCGCGCGAGTTGGTCTGCGGCACCGCTTCCATCAACTTCTCGAGCTGCGGCGCCGGATAAGCGGCGGGATCGAGGCCGTCGTCCGCGGCCTGGCTCAGCCACGTGATCAGCTCGGCGGAACGCGGCTCTCCAAGCCACAGGATCGGCCGCGTCTGGTCGCCATAGTAGGTGGCGAGCGCCTCGCTCCGCTGGCGCACCGGCAGCGGCAGGTTGGGCTCGTTGGCGAGCAGGTCGACGATCTCGGCCCGCAGCGCCACCCGGTCGGCCGGCGAGAGCGGCGCGACTGCGGCTTGCGACGACATGGCACTCGCCGCCAGCCAGAGGCTCAGGGCGACGAGGGCGGTGGCGAAGGAACGGACGGGATCGGATCGGTGCAGCACGGTCCGCTGGCTCCCTTAAAGCATCGGCGGCGCGTAGAGGATGCCGCCCTGGTTCCATAGGGCGTTCACGCCGCGGCGGATGCCGAGCGGCGAGGACTCGCCGAGATTGCGGTCGAAGATCTGGCCGTAGTTGCCGCCGGCGGCGATCGCCGCGGCGAGCCAGTCGTCGTCGAGCCCGAGCGGGCCGGCGGCCGGCTTGCCCAGAGCAATCGCTTCCGCGCTGCTGCCTTCGACCGACTCGTCGGTGATGCCACGTTCCTCGGCGTTGATCAGCCCATAGAGCGTCCAGCGCACCAGCTCGGTCCAGGTCGGGTCGCCGTCGCGGGTCACCGGGCCGAGCGGCTCCTTGGAGATGATCTCGGGCAGGATGACGTAGTCGTCCGGATTGGGCAGGATCGAGCGCTCGGCGGCGAGCGCCGACGCATCGGCGGTGAACACGTCGCAGTCGTTCGAGGCGAAGGCCATGCGCGCCTCGGGCCGCGAGGTGAAGCGGACGAACGACACGTCGAGGCCGTTGGCGGCGAACCAGGCGGCGGCGTTCTCCTCGGTGGTCGTGCCCGTGACCACGCAGACGCGTGCGCCGTCGAGCTGCAGCGCGCTGGTCATGCCGTCGACGGCATGGGACATGAAGCCCTGGCCATCGTAGTAGGCGATGCCGGCGAACTCGAGGCCGCCGAGGTCGCGCGACATGGTCCAGGTCGAGTTGCGTGACAGCACGTCGATCTTCCCGGCCTTGAGCGCGTCGAACCGGGCGGCAGCGGACAGCGGCACGTACTCGACGGCGGTCGGGTCGCCGAGCGCGGCCGCGGCGACGGCGTGGCAGATGTCGACGTCGAAGCCCGACCAGTCGCCGTCGGGGCTGCGGGTCGAGAAGCCGGGGAGGCCGTCGCTCACGCCGCAGACCAGCGTGCCGCGGGCGCGGACGTCGTCGAGCGTGCCGGCATCGGCCACGGTCGCGAGCCCGCCGAGCACCGCGAGCGCCAGGCCTGCCTGCCGCAGGCCGAACCAAGTCATCATCACCTCGATCCCCTCCGCCGAATCACAAAGGCTAGGGAATCAGGCAAAAGGCGGCGGTACAATGTCGAAGGTCACGGCGGATCGCACCGCAGCCGCTGGAGAGGCGGCTGTGGTGCCGTCGCCTGCCTTCCGTGGGTCAGGCCACCTCGTCGCGCCGCGGGATCGCGCCGAAGTCGCCCTTGTAGGCGGCGTTGAAGAGGAGGAGGCTCGCCGAGATGTCGAACGACACCGGGTTGCCGCCCGTGCTCGGGTCGTCGAGGGCCATCTCCGCGATCTTGTCGTCGAGGGAATTGTCGATGCCGAGATCCTTGACGGTGTGCGGCACGCCGGTCCGCTTGCGGAGATCGAGGAGTGCCGCCTGGAAGCCGTCGAAGCCGCCGTCGATGCCGAGCCAGGCGGCCAGCCGGTCGATCTTCTCCTCGATGGCCGGGCGGTTGAAGGCCAGCACGTAGGGCATGAACACGCCGTTGGTCATGCCGTGGTGGGTGTTGTAGAGCGCGCCGACCGGGTGGGAGAGCGAGTGGACGACGCCGAGCCCCTTCTGGAAGGCCGTGGCGCCCATGAGGGCGGCCGACATCATGTTGGCCCGCGCCTCGATGTCGGTTCCGTCGGCCATCGCGCGGGGCAGGTAGGTGAAGACGAGGCGGATGCCCTCGACAGCGATGCCCTCGGCCATGGGATGATAGCCGCGGGCGCAATAGGCCTCGAGGCAATGGGCAAGGGCGTCCATCCCCGTCCCGACGGTGATCACCGGCGGCATGCCGACCGTCAGCTCGGGGTCGCAGATCACCATCTTCGGCATCATCTTGGGGTGGAAGATGATCTTCTTCACGTGCTTCGGGTCGGTCAGGACGGCGGCGCGACCGACTTCCGACCCCGTTCCGGCGGTGGTCGGCACCGCGACGACCGGCGCGATGGCGTCAGCGTCGGCGCGCGTCCACCAGTCGCCGATGTCCTCGAAGTCCCAGACGGGACGCGTCTGGCCGGCCATGAAGGCGACGGCCT
>JAEVZM010000123.1 GCA_023392225.1 Pseudomonadota bacterium | reverse complement strand
CCCAGACGGGTCCTCCGGCCACTCGGATCGGGTGGCTACTTCGCTTCGGAGGACCAGGGGAAGTTCACGTACTGGTCGCGCGTGTCGTAGCAGATGTTGCCGTACATCTTGAGGTACGCGTCGCGTCGCGCCGGGTCGGCATAGACTGCGGCGGGATCGGCGAGGTCGGCCTCGTACTGCGGCAGGTTCTCGCCGGTCAGGGCCGAGGGCAGGATGTCCATCGCCTGCGGGATGCTCTTGCCCTCGAGCCAGTCCGCGACGTGCTGGCCCATGGCATAGGCGAAGACCGGCGAGGACAGGGCGATGCTCGCCTTGTACGGGCTGTCCGGCTTGCGGATGGCGGCGATCGCCTCCGGCTCGCCGTCGATGCCGCCGAGGAACTGGTCGGGGCGTGCCTTGCCGGCGGCCTCGAGCGCCGCCAGCGCGCCGAGCACCACGGTATCGGCGCCGAGCACGACGTCGATGTCCGGGTGAGCCTGGAGCAGCGTGCTCATGGTCTGGAAGCCGCCCTCCTTGTTGACCGGGTTCGGTGTGATGTCGGCGACGATGGTGACGCCGGGCATCTTGCCGAGCACGTCGCGGAACGCCTGGAAGCGCGGCGCGAGGAACTCGATCTGGTCCTGGGTGAGGAGCACGACGTTGGCCTTGCCGCCGAGCTTCTCGTCTATATAGGCGGCGGCCGCATCGGCGAGACGCTTGCCGGTCTCGTATTGCGGCGCATTGAGCAGCTCGGTCGCCGGCGGCGGCACGATGGTGCCGACATAGCCGCCGGCCCACATGATCTCCTGGAGGCTGTGGCTGAGCGAGGCCGGATCGACCGGGGCGGCAACGACGCCGCCGACCTTGGAGGCGAGCAGCAGCTGCACCTGCTCGACCATCTTCGCCGCGTCATTGTTGGCGAGCGCCCGGCGGTACTCGAGGCCGCGATCCTTGGCTGCCATGGCAAGGCCGTGGTCGACGCCCTGCATCAACTCGCGCTCGTTGTCCTGCGCGAAGGCGAGCACCTTCTCGAGGCCGGGGGGCGGGCTGCAGTCCGGGGCGTTGGGGTCGAACGGGGCGAAGACGGTCTGCTCGGTGATGCCGGGAGGGCCGTCCTCAGCGGTCGCCGGAACGATGCCGCCGGCAAGCGATGCGAAGCCGAGTGCCGCCGCGGCCGAAAGTGCCGTCGAGCGGACCCGACCGCGTGTGGTGATTGTCATTTCTCATATCCTCCCTTGTTTGGCCGAACGCCGATCCGTCCAGCCTTCCCTTTTCGTCGTTTCTCGCCCGACTGGCGCAAAGTGTCAGGCACCATGCGGGACTCTAATTTCAGTCCACTGGAAGTAGTTACTTTCCCGGACATCGATCTGCTTCGCCGGGTCCTGCCGTCGGGGAACTGGCTCTCGATGAGCTTGGCAATCGCACTCCCGAGGGCGCGATGAGAGTCGCTCTCGAGATGGATGCCATCGACGGTACTCGATTCGACGATCGCACCAGCGTCGAGGAAGGTCGCTCCGCAGCGGCGTGCAACTTCGCCGAAGCGTGCGCCGAACTCGCCCGACTTCGCTGCGCCCCCGACGAACATCTCGCCGAGCCAGTCCACCTCCTGCATCGGCGGCGGAGCAATGATCATCACCGCCGGGGCAGAACCCGCCGGGCCGCACTCGCTGCTCATCACCGCCTTGGCGAGAACCTCAATGGAATCAGCGATATCGGCTGGCGACGCGGCAAAGCGCAGCTTGAGGTCATTGGTGCCCAGCATGAGGATCACGAGATCGAGCGGCATGTGCGACTCGAGCACGATCGGGAGACCGCGAAGGCCGTTCTTGTGGCTGCCCTCGATCGGATCGTCGCGGAGCGTGGTGCGACTTGGGTGGCCCTCTTCGACCACCTGCCAGCCGGGGCCAAGCTGCTTGCGGAGGATTCCGGGCCAGCGCCGATCCGGCGCAAAGCGATGGCGTCCGACGCGCGCCAGCGTCGGCACTGCGCCATAGGTATTCGAGTCACCGAAGCAGAGAACCGTCCGGGTACCGGCCACGCGTGAATTCCTCCCCGTATCAGGGCTACCACAGAGAAAGCGCATCGGCCACTTAATTCTAATCAGAAGAATTAATTTGGTTGTCATGCGCCCTGACGGTTTGGTACGAGCGCGGCAACGGGTGCGGTGACGGCGACGAAGGGGTCGAGGAGACCGTGACAGGGAACAGTTTCTTCAGCGTCGAGAAGGTGCCGGAGGCGCGAAGTGGCGGCGCGACCCAGGCGGAGACGCGGGTCTATAACGAGCGCCTCGTCGTCTCGCTGATCCGTCGGCACGGCGAGCTGTCCAAGGTGGACCTGACTCGGCTCACCGGGCTCGCCCCGCAGACCATCACGACCATCGTCAATCGCGCGGCGGACGGGGAGCTGCTCGTCCGGCGCGAGCCGTTGCGGGGGCGTCTGGGGCAGCCGTCGATACCCTATGCGCTCAATCCTGCCGCCGCCTATGCGTTCGGAGTGAAGATCGGCCATCGCAGCGCCGACCTCGCCCTGATCGATTTCGTCGGCAACGTCATCGCCCTCGAGCAGACCACATTCGACTACCCGATGCCGGCCGACATCATGGACTTCGCGCGTGGAGCGACGTCACGGATCCTGCGTCGGAACAAGGCTGTCCCCGCGCACCGCGTCGCGGGCCTCGGCATCGCCTCGCCATTCTACCAGCTGCAGTGGGACGACGACATCGGTGCACCAGCGTCGCGTTTCGACGCCTGGAGGCGGATCGACATCCGGGCTGGACTGGACGAAGCGTTCGACTGGCCGGTCTACCTGTTCAACGATGCCACCGTCGCCGCTGGCGCCGAGCTCATGTTCGGCGCCGGCCTCGGGCGCCCCGACTTCCTCTACGTCCACATCGGCCATCACATTGGTGCCGGCCTCGTTCTCGACCACCACCTGTTTCCCGGCCGCAACAAGCTTGTCGGCGCGATCGGCGACTTGAGGGTGTGCATCGGCGACGGATCGCAGCTCCGCTTTGCCGCCCTGAAGGAGGCGGCGTCGCTCCGGCGCCTCGAGGAGTCCCTGCCCAAGCGACAGCGTGACCGGATCTGGTCATCGCCAGACGACTGGGGCGACCTCGGTGCGAGCGTCACGGCGTGGGTCGAGGAGGTCGCGGAGGGCCTTGCCCAGCTGATATCTGCAGCCGTCGCGCTCCTCGACGTGGACAATGTCGTCATCGATGGCGCCTTCCCGAGCGCCGTCCGGCGTGAGATCGCGAAGGCGACGCGGCGCAAGCTCGCTTTCGTTCTGCTCGGGCGCCCGGAGACCTTCTCCGTCATGGAAGGCACATTCGGCCACCTCGGCCCCGTCATCGGCGGGGCGAGCATCCCGCTCCTCGTTCGATACTCGAACGACAAGGACCTGTTGTTCAAGGACTGACGCAGCGAGGGCCGAGAAACCAGGCTAGACGATGCTGCCGCCGTCGACGAGGAGGTCCTGGCCGGTAATGTTCCGGGCGGCGTCCGACAGGAGGAAGAGCACGGCGTTGGCGACGTCGGTATCCCGGCTGGCGCGGCCGAGCGCCGCCCGGCCGGTAATGCGCCGGTAGATCTCGTCGGCCGTGGTCGCTTCGCGCTCGGCTGCTTCGGCGAACTGGCGCTCGAGCCGCGGCCCGTCCACCGGCCCGGGCGAGACGAGGTTGATCCGCACGCCATGGGCGCCGGCTTCGAGCGCCGCGGACTTGCTGAGGCCGCGCAGCGCCCACTTGGTCGCCGCATAGGCCGACGCCTCCGCCGCGCCCTTGTGCCCGAACGTGCCGCCGATGTTGACGATGCTGCCACCACCGGCCGCGATCATTCCCGGCAGGACGTGCTTCATCATCAGGAACGGGCCGAACACGTTCACGTCGAAGATCTCGCGCACGTCGTCGAGGCCGTGCTGCCACAGCATCTTGCCCGACGGGCCGGTGCCGCCGGCGACGTTGACCAGCCCGGCCGTGCGGCCCGACGCGGCGGCATGCAAGGCCTCGGCGGCGCGCGCCCCCGCGGCCTCGGGGGTGACGGCGCAGAAGAGTGGCTCCGCGCCGCCGCCGCG
>JAEVZM010000087.1 GCA_023392225.1 Pseudomonadota bacterium | reverse complement strand
GGGCTGATCCCCGGTCTGGTCAAGTCGAGCTGGTAAGGAGCGACAAGCATGACGATGTCCGACCCGCTGGGCGACATGCTGACACGCATCCGGAACGCCCAGATGCGGAAGAAGTCGAAGGTGGTCTCGCCGGCGTCGCGCCTGCGTGAGCGCGTGCTCGACGTTTTGCAGGCCGAGGGCTATATCCGGGGCTATTCGCAGCTTGATCTCGACGGCAAGGCCGAGCTCGAGATCGAACTGAAGTACTACGACGGCGAGCCGGTGATCCGGGAGATCCAGCGCGTGTCGCGCCCGGGTCGCCGGGTCTATGCCTCGGTGAAGAACATACCGCGGGTCAGCAATGGTCTGGGTGTCTCCATCCTCTCCACGCCGAAGGGCGTGATGTCGGATGCCGAGGCGCGCGACCAGAACGTTGGCGGCGAGGTGCTCTGCCGGGTCTTCTAGGACCCCGCGGAGTCGAACGGGAAAGTTTGGGTCATGTCGCGAATTGGCAAGAAGGCGGTTCCGGTCCCGGCAGGGGTCACCGCCAAAATCGACGGGCAGAAGGTGGCCGTGAAGGGGCCGAAGGGCGAACTGTCCTTCGTGGCTACCGAGAATGTCGTCATCTCGATGGGCGATGGCGAGGTTTCGGTCCAGCCGCGCGACCAGTCGAAGGCCGCCCGCTCGGCCTGGGGCATGTCGCGGACGATGGTCGCCAACCTGATGGAAGGCGTCAGCAAGGGGTTCGAGAAGAAGCTCGAGATCAGCGGCGTCGGCTACCGTGCCGCGGTCCAGGGCTCGAACCTCCAGCTCAACCTCGGTTACAGCCACGACGTCGCCTATCCGATCCCGAGCGGGATCACGATCACGACGCCGAAGCCGACGGAAATCCTGGTGGCGGGCAGCGACCGTCAGCAGGTTGGTCAGGTCGCGGCCGAGATTCGCGATTTCCGCCGGCCCGAGCCATACAAGGGCAAGGGGATCAAGTACTCGACCGAGACGATCCACCGCAAGGAAGGCAAGAAGAAGTAAGCGCCATGGCGAAGAACAGCACCGCGCGGCGCGTCGGCAGCGTCCGGCGTCGGATCAAGGCCGCAGCGAATGGTCGGAAACGCCTCAGCGTCTTCCGCTCCTCCAAGCACATCTATGCTCAGGTGATCGACGACGTGGCGGGCAAGACGCTCGCCGCCGCCTCGTCCCTGGAGAAAGATCTCAGGTCGAAGCTCAAGACCGGTGCCGATACGGATGCGGCGGCCGAGGTCGGCAAGCTGCTGGCGGCGCGTGCCGCGGCGGCGGGTGTCACCGACGTGGTGTTCGACCGTGGTCCCTACCTCTATCACGGTCGCGTCAAGGCTTTGGCCGATGGGGCCCGCGAGGGTGGACTGAATTTCTGATGACGGCTTGAACAGCCGCCATACGACAACGATATCGGGCAAACGGAAGAACGATAGCATGGCAAGAGAGCGCGAACGCAGCCGGGACCGCGACCGGGAAGAGCGCGACAGCGAGTTCGTCGACAAGCTCGTCCACATCAATCGCGTCGCCAAGGTGGTGAAGGGCGGCCGGCGCTTCGGCTTCGCCGCGCTCGTCGTCGTGGGCGATCAGAAGGGCCGGGTCGGGTTCGGCCATGGCAAGGCGCGCGAGGTGCCGGAGGCGATTCGTAAGGCCACCGAGGCGGCCAAGCGCTCGCTGATGCGGGTGCCGCTGCGCGAAGGCCGGACGCTGCATCACGACGTGGCCGGCCGCCACGGCGCCGGCAAGGTGATCTGCCGCGCGGCTCCGGCCGGTACCGGCATCATCGCCGGCGGTCCGATGCGCGCGGTGTTCGAGACGCTGGGCGTGCAGGACGTGGTGGCGAAGTCGTTCGGCTCGTCCAACCCGTACAACATGGTGCGGGCGACGTTCGACGCGCTGAAGCATGAGGACAGCCCGCGGGGCGTCGCCGCCCGTCGCGGTATCAAGGTATCGACGCTGCAGGCACGCCGCCGCGACATCGACGCCGAAGCGGCCGTCGAGGCCTGACGAGCAGGGAACGATGACCATGGCCGAGAAGACCATCACCGTTGAGCAGACCGGTAGCCCGATCCGCCGCCCGGCCGTGCAGCGCCAGACGCTGATCGGCCTGGGTCTCAACAAGATTCGCCGCCGGCGCACGCTGCCGGACACGCCGGCCGTACGGGGCATGATCGCCAAGGTCAGCCACCTCGTCCGCGTGGTCGAGGAAGGGAAGTAGTTCGATGAAGCTCAACGAGATCGCCGACAACGAAGGCGCCACCAAGAACCGGATGCGGGTCGGTCGGGGCATCGGCTCCGGCAAGGGCAAGACCGCCGGTCGCGGCGTCAAGGGCCAGAAGTCCCGCACCGGCGTCGCGGTCAAGGGCTTCGAGGGTGGTCAGATGCCGCTGCATCGCCGCCTGCCGAAGCGCGGCTTCACCAACATCTTCGCCAAGGACTACACCGAGATCGCCCTCCACAAGATCCAGGCGGCGATCGACGCCGGCCGGCTCGATGGCGGTGCGCCGGTCACGGCGGCCGCGCTCAAGGCGGCGGGCCTGATCCGGCGCGAGAAGGACGGCGTTCGTCTTTTGGCCAATGGCGAGATCACGTCGGCGGTGAAGTTCGAGGTCGCCGGCGGCTCCAAGGCTGCCATCGCCGCGGTCGAGAAGGCCGGCGGCTCGGTGGAAGTGCTCAAGCCGAAGGCGGCGGGAGCCGAGACGGCCGAGTAGGCCCGGAAGGAACGATCCGATGGCATCGGCGGCTGAACAACTCGCGGCCAATCTGAATCTCGGCGCCTTTGCCAAGGCAGAGGCGCTCAAGAAGCGGATTCTGTTCACGCTCGGGGCGCTGCTGGTCTATCGGCTCGGCACCTACATTCCGCTGCCCGGCATCAATCCGGAAGCGCTGGCCCAGGCGTTCAACTCGCAGTCGAGCGGCCTGATCGGCATGTTCAACATGTTCGCCGGCGGTGCCGTCGGCCGCATGGCGATCTTTGCGCTCGGCATCATGCCGTACATCTCGGCGTCGATCATCATGCAGCTGATGACGTCGATCGTGCCCTCGCTCGAATCCCTCAAGAAGGAAGGCGAGCAGGGCCGGAAGGTCATCAACCAGTATACCCGCTACGGCACCGTGATTCTCGCGGTGCTGCAGGCCTATGGCATTGCGGTGGGCCTGGAGGGTGCGACCAACGTGGTCAACGACCCGGGCATGTTCTTCCGCCTCACGGCGGTGATCACGCTCACCGGCGGCACCATGTTCCTCATGTGGCTCGGCGAGCAGATCACCAGCCGCGGCATCGGCAACGGCATCTCGCTGATCATCTTCTCCGGCATCGTCGCCAACCTGCCGCACGCCCTGGTCGGCACCCTCGAGCTCGGCCGCGAAGGCGCGATGTCGACGGGGCTGATCCTGTTCATCGGCATCATGGCCGTGGTGGTGATCGCCGTCATCGTCTATGTCGAGCGGGCCCAGCGCCGGCTGCTGATCCAGTATCCGAAGCGCCAGGTCGGCAACCGGATGTTCCAGGGCGAATCCTCGCACCTGCCGCTGAAGCTGAACACCGCCGGTGTCATCCCGCCGATCTTCGCGTCCTCGCTCCTGCTCCTGCCGGTGACGCTCGCCAACTTTTCGGCCGGCAGCGGCCCGTCCTGGCTGACCACCATCACCGCCATGGTTGGCCACGGCCAGCCGCTCTACATGCTTCTCTACGCGGCGATGATCGTGTTCTTCGCCTTCTTCTACACCGCTGTCGTGTTCAACCCGACCGACACCGCCGACAATCTCAAGAAGCATGGCGGGTTCATTCCCGGCATCCGTCCGGGCGCCAAGACCGCCGAGTACATCGACTACGTCCTCACGCGGATCACCGTCATCGGCGCCATCTATCTGGTCGCTGTCTGCCTTCTGCCGGAGTTCCTGATCAGCTACGCGGGTGTTCCCTTCTACTTCGGCGGCACGTCGCTGCTGATCGTGGTGAGCGTGACGATGGATACCGTCTCGCAGGTCCAGGGCCATCTCCTGGCGCACCAGTACGAGGGCCTCGTGAAGAAGGCCAAGCTGAGGGGGAAGACTCGATGAGGTTGATACTGCTCGGCCCGCCCGGCGCGGGGAAGGGGACCCAGGCCCAGCGTCTCGTCGAGAAGCACGGCATCGTTCAGCTCTCGACCGGCGACATGCTGCGGGCCGCCGCGGCAGCCGGGACCCCGGTGGGCCAGCGCGCCAAAGCGATCATGGAT
>JAEVZM010000709.1 GCA_023392225.1 Pseudomonadota bacterium | reverse complement strand
GGCCTCGACCGGGGCTTCCGGCGGGGCGCGCTCCGAGAAGATCGGGACATAGCCGCCCTTCGGAATGTCGATGACGACCGGGTCGTCCTTCCCGGAGAGCAGGTAGTAGCGCTCCAGCGCGCGCCTGAGCCGCCCCGCCTCGATCCGCACGACCGGGTCGTTTTGCGGGTCGAAGGTCTCGTCCCGGCCGAACACCTCCACCGCCACCGAGAAGGCCTTGATCCGGTCGGCCCGGCCGGCGAGCGTCTCCTCGACGACGAAGCGGAGGAAGCGGCGGGCGCGGGGCGAGGCCGCAAAGTCCTCGCTGGCGTCGATGCGCTCAAGCGCGGCGCGGACGTCCCCGGCGTCGACCGGGGATCGCGGCTGGCCTTCGGCCGCGTTCTCGCCTGCTGCCATGCTCACCTCAGCCGTCTCCGCGCCCGGCACGTGCCGATCCAGCCTAGTCGGTCCGGCGGCAACTTGGAATTGATCCATATCACAGCCGCCCAGCGACGGCCAAAGCTCAAGCGCGCCTGGGAAGAGCGGTGTTGCCTACAGTACGCTACCTCGGCGCAAGGCGGAGCGCGCGCTATGGTGCGCCTGTACCCGGCTTGGCGACGGTTCGATGTCCAACATGGAACGCGGCATGCTCGCCGCGATAG
This sequence comes from Pseudomonadota bacterium, assembly GCA_023392225.1. Classification (GTDB taxonomy): domain Bacteria; phylum Pseudomonadota; class Alphaproteobacteria; order Rhizobiales; family Kaistiaceae; genus Bauldia. The sequence goes on along the minus strand of JAEVZM010000709.1, from coordinate 2,088 downwards.
GCAGGTTCCCACATCTTGGTGATGAGATTCGCCGGCGGGCGTTTGCCGACCCGGTGTTTCGCGCCCTTTGTGACGACCTCGCCGAGGCCCAGGCCGCCGTCGAGCGCTGGCGGATGCAGGCATCCGGGCAGGCCCGGGCGCGCAGCGCCGAATACGAGCAACTGGCAGCGGAACTGGCCGAAGAGATCTCCGCGGCGATTCTCAGCCCCGCGGCCAGCGACATGAGCCACCGGTCCGCATAGCGCTAGCCCGCGCGCTAGGCTCCAGGGCTCCGCGACCGCGCCCATCGCAGGAAGAACGGCAGCCCGAAGGCGATGCCGGCGAAGCGTGCGAACTGGTGCGCGGCGACGAAGGCCGTGTCCATGTGGAGCGCCAGCGCCAGCGACATCATCGCGTCGAGCCCGCCCGGGGCGAAGGCGACGATCGCCTGGTCGAAGGGGATGTCGATGACCAGCGCCACGCCGATCGCGAAGGCGGTGGCGATGGCGGTCGCGACCAGGAAGGCGCCGAACGAGGGCAGGATGATGCGGGCGAGGAAGCCGATGCTGGTGCCGACGAAGCGGCTGCCGACCAGCGCACCGAGCAGGACGAAGGCGAGGATGATCGCCGGTTGTGGCAGCGTGCCGACCACCAGCCCGGAGCCGTGCAGGAAGGCGCTGCCGGCAAAGCTGCCGGTGAGCAGCCCCGCCGGGATCTTGAGGAAGCGGAAGGCGAAGCCGACCGCGGTCGAGACGACGACGAGAAGCGCGATCTCCGCCCATGGCGCGGTGAGGGTGGCGGACGCGGTGGGCGGCCCGCCTTCCAGCGCGACGAGGATCGCCGGCAGCGCCGCCACGAGCAGGAAGATGCGGATGCTCTGGCTGACCGCGACCTTGCGGATGTCGGCACCGGTGGTGGCGGCCACCGCGATGACATAGGACAGCGCCCCCGGCACCGCCGAATAGAAGGCGGTCTCGCGGTCCCAGCCCGAGACGTGAACCAGCCACGACCGCGCTCCGGCCGTCACCGCGACGACCGCGACGAGCAGCGCGGCGAGGCTGAACGGCCAGGCGCCGATATTTCGGATCAGCTCCGGGGTCAGCCCGGCACCGAGGGCGATGCCGATCAGGACGAAGCTGAACTCGACCAGCGGCACCGGCAGGCGGGTATCGAGGCGGCCGAAGGAGGCGGCGGTGACGGCGACCATCGCCCCCGACAGCCACGAGGCCGGCAGCGACAGGGTGGTGGCGAGACTGGCGCCAGCGGCGGCGACGAGGAGGGTCGCGGCGAGGTTGAGCCAGCGGACGGTGCTAGTAGCGGGCGTCACGGTCGACCACGTTGCGGAGCGGCTGGCCGGCCTCGAAGGCGGCGATCTGGTCGACGATCTGGCCCACCAGCGCGTTCGGATCGCTCCAGCCGGCGGCATGGGGCGTGATCACCACGGTGTCCTTGTCCCACAAGGGGCTCGCCGGATCGAGCGGCTCGCGTTCGAACACGTCGAGGCTGGCACCGATGAGGACGCCTTCGTCGATTGCCCGGACGATGTCGGCCTCGACCTGGAGGCCGCCGCGCCCGGCATTGATCAGCACCGGTCCGCCGAGCGCGCCGTCGCGGGCGAGCTTCAGGAACAGCGGCATGGCGAGCAGGCCGGCCGTCTCCGGGGTGAGCGGCAAGAGCACGACGAGGATGTCGGTGCGGGCGAGGAAAGGGGCGAGCCCGGCCTCGCCATGGAACGACTCGATCCCGTCCACTTCCTTCCTGCGCCGGCTCCAGCCTGCGACCTTGAAGCCGAGGCGGGCGAGCATCGTCGCCGAGCGCTCGCCGATGACGCCCTGGCCCATCACGCCGACCCGGACGTCGGCGGCCACCGGCTGGCGGAGCTCCTGCCAGCGATGCGCGCGCTGCAGGCGGTCGTAGTGGCGCTGCTGGCGGTGATGCATCAGCACCTGGAGCGTCACCCACTCGACCATCCGGTCGGTGAGGTCGTCGCTGACGATCCGCGTCACCGGAACGCCGGGCGGCAGGGGGCGGGAGAGGATGTGCTCGACGCCGGCGCCGAGCGAGAAGATCACTGAAAGGTTGGGCAGGTCGGCGAAGACTTCGGCCGGG
>JAEVZM010000189.1 GCA_023392225.1 Pseudomonadota bacterium | reverse complement strand
GTGCCGCGGTGCCGGACGGAGCGGCCGGCGCTCGGCCCGCCGGGGGCGGCCCACGAGGCCGCGTGCTGGGTGCCGCTATGACGGCGCTGCTCGAGCTGGCCAATCTGAAGAAGCGGTTTGCGGTCGGCCGGGGCCGGCAGCTCCATGCGGTCGACGGGGTCGACCTCACCCTCGAGGCGGGTGCCAGCATCGGCATCGTCGGCGAGAGCGGCTCCGGCAAGTCGACGCTCGCCCGGCTGGTGGCCCGGCTGGTCGAGCCGAGCGAGGGGCTGGTCCGGTTCGAGGGGCGGGACATCACCGCGATGCCGGTCCGGCGCTTCGCCGCCGATCCGGCCCGGCGCGCCATCCAGCTCGTCTTCCAGCATGCCGACGACGCGCTCAACCCGGCATTCTCGATCCTCCGCAACATCGCCATGGGCCTCGGCGGGACGCGGCTGACGCCGACGGCGGAGGCGGCGGTCCGCGCCCTCGCCGGCAAGGTCGGCCTGCCGCCGGAGCTGCTCGGCCGCTATCCGCACCAGCTGTCGGGCGGCCAGCAGACGAGGGCGATCATCGCCCGGGCGCTGATCTCCGAGCCGCGGCTCCTGGTGCTCGACGAGCCGACCGCCTCGCTCGACGTCTCGGTGCAGGCGGCGGTGCTCCGCCTGATCGACGGCATCCGGCATGAGCGCGGCATCGCGCTCCTGTTCGTCAGCCACGATCTCGACGTGGTGCGGCTGATGTGCGACCGGGTGATGGTGCTCTATCTCGGCCGGGTCGCCGAGACCGGCCCGGCGGCGGCGGTGCTGTCGGCCCCGCGCCATCCCTATACGCGGGCGCTTGTGGCGGCGACGCCGGGGCACGGCAAGCCGGTGCCGTTGCCGGGCGAGGCCCGGAGCCCGATCGACCCCGACCCGAGCGCCTGCCTGTTCCAGAACCGCTGCCCGCTGGCGGCGGACCGCTGCCGGATCGAGCGGCCGATGCTGCGTCCGGTGGACGGTCGGCTGGTCGCCTGCCATCGCGCCGAGGAGCTTGCGGCCCCGGCGATGGCGGTCAGTGCACCTGGGGCGTGTTGACCCAGATGATGCGGGCGATCGTGTCGCCGGTGTTGCGGTAGCCGTTGGTGAGGTGGGCCTTGAAGAAGAACGAGTCGCCCGCCTTCATGTGATAGACGGTGCCGTCGATGACGAGGTCGATCTCGCCCTCGAGCAGATAACCCACCGCCTCGCCCTGGTGGGTGATCGGGTCGTCCTTGACCCCGCCCGGCGCGACGATGTGAATGTTGGCCTCGAGCAGGTTCCCGGCGGCGAGCGGCACCAGGCGCTCGTAGCTGACGCCGGTGCCGCCGCGGAGCGCGTCGCCCTCGACGGTGATCCGGTCGGCGGGGGTCTGGACCAGCTTGTGCTCGTCGATCTCGAGCCCGAAGAACGAGGCCATGTCGCGGTCGAGCGCGACGACGATCTTGTTGAGCATGGCCAGCGACGGCATCACCTTGCCGGCCTCGATCTTGGAGATCATGCTCTCGTCGCAGCCGACGGCGCCGGCGAGGTCGCGCATCAGCATGCCCTTGAGGATCCGCGCGTGGCGGATTCGGGCCCCGACCTGCAAGTGGGCCGTGCCGCCTTCCCGCGTCCGCTTCTCGTCCTTTTTCGCCATTGCATCGCCCGGGATCGTGGCGGTCCGCCTCCTCGTCCGGTGCGACCGCATGCTGTCGGCATGCGTATCAGCTGACATGACGCCTACGCAACCCGGGTGGCGTCGGGACTTTGCGGCCGCGGCTCGCGTCCGGGCCGGCCGACCCGCTCGGGCCGGCTCAGTTGTCGCCGGCCCAGCCGCTGGTCAGCGTCTCCTCGAGCTTGAGGGCGCGATCGCGCCAGGGACGCGACTCCGGGTCGATCTCGCGCACGCTCGGGTCGAAGCGCGCGTCGAGCGCCTCGCGCTTTTCGGTGTCGTTGAAGAAGATCGCGAAGGCGAGCCGCCGCCCGGTCGCGGTGTCGATGTAGCCGGCGAGCCCGCGGGCATAGGACATGGTGCCGGTCTTGACCCGCGCCGAGCCCTTCACCCCCTTCCAGCTGATCGGCCGGAGGAGGTCGTGGAAGTCGGTGTCGCCGAGCTGATCGGCGGCCTCCTCGAGCATGGTGACGAGCTGGCGGGGCGTGACGCGGGAGCGTGACGAGAGGCCGGAGTGGTTCTCGAGGAACAGGCCGGTCCAGTCGGCATCGGGGACGCGGAGCTGCCACCAGGCGGCGAGGGCGGTCGCCGAGTCGGTCAGCGAGAGCTTCCGCCCGGTCAGCTCCCGGCTCGCGGCGAGGCCGATCAGCTCGGCCGAGAGGTTGTTGGAGTAGCGCAGCACGCCGCTGGCGATCTCCTCGAGCGGCGGGCTCACGTTGCGGGCCAGCTCGCGGGCATCGGCCGGGGCAATGCCGGGGGCCGGTGCGGGGAGGGCGATGCCCTCGGCGGCGGCGAGCGTGCGGAACACCTCTGCCGTGACCAGCGCCGGGTCACCGAGCGGCAGCCACGCCTCGCCCTTCTCGCCCAGCGTCGGCGAGAGCAGCCAGCGATCCTCCTCCGGCGGGCCGGCGCGGACGAACGGGCCCGACAGCGCCTCCTCGGCAAAGGCGAGGCCGATCGATTCGACCGGGAGCGTAAGCTTCTCGCTCACCGCCGAGGCGGCTGCCGAGGCGGCGGCTTTGCCCCGCGTCCAGTCGACCCGGACGCGGTTGAAGTTCAGCGAGAGGGCGCTCACGCCCGGATTGTAGCCGGCGGCCTCGGGCTGCATGGCGTTGATCAGCGGCACGTCGACGAGCGCGCTGGTGTCGTAGAGGAAGGCGCCGTCGACCTGGCGTACGCCGGTCGCGGCGAGCGCCTTCGCCAGCGCCTGGAGATCGTCGCTCGACAGGAACGGGTTGCCGCCGCCCTTCAGCACCAGCGTGCCGGTGAGGACCCCGTCCTTCAGCTCGCCCGATGCGTCGAGGGTGGTGACGAAGCGATGGTCGCCGCCGAGGATCGCCAGCGCCGCCGACAGCGCCGGAATCTTCGCCACCGAGGCCGGCAGGAACAGCTCGTCCGGATTGTGCGAAGCGACGATGGTGTCGTCGGCGAGGTCGACCACGAGGTAGCCGACATCGCCCTCGGCGAAGCCGGCCGCCGTGATCAGCGCGACATCGGCCGGGACGCCAGCCGCCTCGGCGCGCGACGGCGCCGGCTGGATGGCCGCCGCCACCACGATCAGAAAGGCCGCAACCAGGCGCCGCAAAGGCACACTCCCCGTCATCCGCCGCTCACTCCAATGCCGCAAACTGGCGCGACCGCGGCGATTGTCCATGGCCTGCGCCGGCCCCCTCGCCGTCTCAGCGGCAAATTCGGGCCTTTGTGTGCCGCGCCGGCGTCGGCGACGCCCCGATCAGGCCCGACGCCGGACGGCCTGCCGGTCCGGCGCGGCGTCGATTCTCGGCATCCGGTCCTTGACCAGCCGGCCGCCGACCATCAC
>JAEVZM010000546.1 GCA_023392225.1 Pseudomonadota bacterium | reverse complement strand
GTGCTCGGCCTCTGCTTCACCGCCGCGTCGGTCGGCTTCGTGACCGCGCTCGCCTTCGCCTCGGTCGCCCAGACGCTGGTGATCATGAGCTCGGCACCGCTGGTCGCCGCGGTGATGGGGCGGGCCTTCCTCGGCGAGCGGATATCCGCCGTGGGCTACGCGGCGATCGCCGGGGTGATGGGCGGCATCGCGTTGATGATGTCCCGCGATTTCGACGCCGAGGGCTCGCTGATCGGCGGGCTGATCGCCTTCGGGGTGGCCGTGTCGATCGCGGGGTCGGTGGTGATCGTTCGCCGTTGGCCCCACATCCGCATGGCGCCGGGGGCCTGCACCGGTGCGGCCATCGCCATCCTGGTCTCGTTTCCGCTCGCGACGCCGCTGGCGGTCAGCGGGCATGATTTCACGCTGCTGTTCTTTTTCGGGGCCGGGCAGCTCGGCGTCGGGCTCATCCTCCTGGTGACGGGGGCGCGTCTTATCCCCGCCGTCCTGTCATCTCTGCTCGGCATGCTCGAGCCGATCCTCGGGCCGGCCTGGGTATGGATCCTCCTCGGCGAGGCGCCAGCGCCGATGACGCTGGCCGGGGGCTCGGTCGTGGTGGCAAGCGTCGCCGCCTACACCATCTCCATGACCTGGCGGCTCGGAACGCGGTAGCCGTCTTGTATGGATGAGGGCCATCTGTGTATACACAGATGGCGCCTGACGGAGATAACTGGGGGAGACGGACGTGGCGAGCAGCTCTTCCGAGGCCGGGCGCGGCAACGCCGCCGGACGGACCACGATGCTCTACGATCTGCTCGACGCCATCGCGGTGCGCGGCCGGGGCCTGTTCGGTTTCGGGGGCACCGGGGCCGAGGACCTTGACCTCGCCAGCCTCGGGCGGGAGCTCCTGTCCCGCCGCGGCGAGGCTTCGGGGATCGCGCTGGCGCAACGCCTGCTCGCCGCTTTCGAAGCGGCGGATGCAGAGGGGCGCCTGGCGTTTCTCGACGCGCTGGCGGTGGACTTCGGGGCGGATCGCGACGCGGTTGAGGCGGCGATCGCCGCCTATCACGATGCGCCCGGCGCAGAGACCCTCGACCGGGTCCACCAGGCCTCGGAACCGCGCCGGCAGGAGCTGATCCGCAGGATGAACACGGCGCCGGGCGGCACGGCGGCATTGATCCGGATGCGCGAAGCGTTGATGGGTGCATTGCCGGTTGCGGCGCGGCTGGCGCCGGTCGACGCCGATTTCGTGCATCTGTTCTCCTCGTGGTTCAATCGCGGGTTCCTCATGCTGCGTCCGATCGACTGGAATACGCCCGCGAGCATCCTCGAGAAGCTGATCCGCTACGAGGCGGTGCACGCCATAAACGGCTGGGACGACCTCAAGAACCGCCTCGGGCCGCCGGACCGGCGCTGCTATGGGTTCTTCCACCCGCGGCTGCCGGACGACCCGCTGATCTTCGTCGAGGTGGCGCTCACCCGCGAGATTCCGGACCGCATCGCGCCCATCCTCGACACCGACCGGGTGCCGATCGCCCCGGAGGATGCCACCACGGCGGTATTCTATTCGATCTCCAACACCCAGCGCGGCCTTGCCGGCGTCAGCTTCGGCCACTTCCTGATCAAGCAGGTGGTCGAGGAGCTGCGGCGCGAGCTGCCGGGGCTGAAGACCTTCGTGACGCTGTCGCCGGTGCCGCGCTTCGCCCGCTGGCTCGCCGAGCAGCGGCAGGCGGAGGAACCGGATCTCGATCCCGCCCTGGTCGCGGCCCTCGACGTGATCGACGGGCCGGGATGGCAGGACGATGCGGAGATCGTCGAGGCGGTACGGGAGCCGTTTCTCGCCGCCGCGGCCTATTACTTCCTCGAGGCGCGCGACCGGCTCGGCCGGGTCCCGGATCCGATCGCCCGGTTCCATCTCGGCAACGGCGCGCGGCTCGAGCAGCTCGACATGCTCGGCGACACCTCGCCGAAGGGCATGGAGCAGGCCCACGGCCTGATGGTGAACTACCTCTACGACCCCCAGAAGATCGAAGCCAACCATGAGGCCTTCGCCGAGCGCGGCGAGGTCATCGCATCGCAGTCGGTGCGCAAGGCGCTGAAGCGCGGCACCGGCGCGGCCGCGCCCCGCGCGCTCGCCCGCACCCAGAGGAGCAAGTCGTGACCGATAACGCCAATCTGTTCGAGCTGCTGCTCGGCTCGTCGCGGGACGCCGATCGCGTCGCCCTTGAGACCGCCGACGGCCGGACCTGGACCTTCGCCGATCTCGCTGCCGAGGCGGGGCGATACGCAAACCTTCTCGTCGCGCGCGGGGTGAAGCCGGGCGACCGGGTGGCGGTGCAGGTCGAGAAGTCCGTGCCCAACCTTCTCCTCTATCTCGGCACGATCCGGGCCGGCGCGGTCTACCTGCCGCTCAACACCGCCTACACCGCCAACGAGCTCGACTACTTCCTCGGAGACGCCGAGCCGAGCCTCGTCGTCTGCGATCCGGCGAAGCGCGAGGCGATCGCCGGGCTGGTTGCCGGGCGCGACGTGGCGGTGGAGACGCTCGACGCGGCCGGGGAGGGCAGCCTTTCGGCCGCCGCGGCCACCCAGCCGACCGGGTTCGCGACCGTGCCGCGCGCGGCCGACGACCTCGCCGCGATCCTCTACACCTCGGGCACCACGGGGCGCTCGAAGGGGGCGATGCTCACCCACGCCAACCTCGCCTCGAATGCGCTGACGCTGGTCGAGGCGTGGCGCTTCACGCGCGACGACACGCTTCTCCACGCGCTGCCGATCTACCACACCCACGGCCTGTTCGTGGCGATCAACACCGCGCTGATCGCCCGGGCGAAGATGATCTTCCTGCCGAAGTTCGATGCCGCGCAGGCGCTGTCGCTGCTGCCGCGGGCGAGCGCGATGATGGGGGTGCCGACCTTCTACGTGCGCCTTCTCCAGCAGGAGGGTCTGAACCGCGAGGCGACGGCCGGCATGCGCCTCTTCGTCTCCGGCTCGGCGCCGCTCCTCGCCGAGACCCACCGCGAGTTCGAGGCGCGCACCGGCCACGCGATCCTCGAGCGCTACGGCATGACCGAGACCAACATGAATACCTCCAACCCCTATGACGGGGCCCGGTTGCCGGGCACCGTCGGGCCGCCGCTGCCCGGCGTGAGCGCCCGGGTCACCGACCCCGAGACCGGCGCACCGCTCGCCGTCGGCGAGATCGGCATGATCGAGGTGAAGGGGCCGAACGTCTTCAAGGGCTACTGGCGGATGCCGGACAAGACCGCCGCCGAGTTTCGTGCCGATGGCTTCTTCATCACCGGCGACCTCGGCAAGATCGACGAGAACGGCTACGTCCACATCATCGGGCGCGGCAAGGACCTGATCATCACCGGCGGGTTCAACGTCTACCCCAAGGAGATCGAGTCCGAGATCGACACCATCCCGGGCGTGTTCGAGAGCGCGGTGTTCGGCGTGCCCCATGCCGACTTCGGCGAGGGGGTCACCGCGGTGGTGGTGCCGGCGCCGGGCGGCACGGTCGACGAGGGCAGGGTGCTCGCCGCACTCGACGGCCGGCTGGCGAAGTTCAAGCAGCCCAAGCGCGTCATCGTCGTGCCCGAGCTGCCGCGGAACACGATGGGCAAGGTCCAGAAGAACGTGCTCCGTGAGCAGTATGCCGGCCTCTACAAGGACTGACGCGCAGCCGGGGCGTCGCGGGGTCGCGATGCGCGAGCCGCTCGTGTATCAAGTCGTGGTTCGCAGCCGCGATCCCTGACGAGAGGTTCCGGTACGTTGCCCTGGCTCCTGGTGTTCATCGGCGGAGGCCTCGGCGCCATGGGGCGCCACGGGGTCAACCTCCTCGCCGCGCGCCTCTTCGGCACCGCGTTCCCCTGGGGGACGTTCACGGTCAACGTCCTCGGCTCGCTGGTGATGGGGCTGATCGCCGGCTGGCTGACGATGCGCGCCGACTTCACCTGGTCGCAGCATACCCGGCTCCTGGTGATGACCGGCGTCCTCGGCGGCTTCACCACGTTCTCGGCCTTCTCGCTCGATGCGGCGCTGATCTGGGAGCGCGGCGAGCATGGCCTCGCAGCGCTCTACGTCGTCGCCTCGGTGCTGCTCGCCATACTCGGCCTGTTCGCCGGCTTCTGGTTCTGGCGCAGCGTCGCCGCCTGAGCGCCCGGTTTCCGCTGCCCCCGTCGCCGTCCTGTGCTAGAGGCGGGGCGACGCGAGGACGGTGAAGCACGATGGCACAGGTCGAGACACGCACGGTGGGGCCGGACGAGGCGGGCATGCGCCTCGATCGCTGGTTTCGCACGCACTTCCCGGACCTCAGCTTCGGGCATCTCCAGAAGCTGCTCCGTTCCGGCCAGATCCGCGTCGATGGCGGCCGCGCCAAGCCCAATACCCGCCTAGAGCCGGGCCAGTCGGTCCGCATTCCGCCGATGGGCATGGCCGAGCCGCGGCGCGATGGCGACGACGCCCCCTGGGAAGAGGGCGAGGGCACGGGGATGTACGA
>JAEVZM010000537.1 GCA_023392225.1 Pseudomonadota bacterium | reverse complement strand
CGACGGATCAGGCACCCTGCCTGCCCGTCGCGACGGAGTTCAGAAGCTCGGTCAGGACACCGATGGCGACGATCCGGCTCGGGCAGGGGGCGATCTGCTTCTCCTGGCAGAACGAGGTGACCGCCTGCTGGCTCTTAGCACCGTAGATTCCGTCGACCGTCACCTTGTAGCCCAGGTCGACGAGAAGGGCCTGCACCATCACGTAGAGCGATGAAGGCGGGCTGACATTGAACATGGCCTTTGCGACCTCGCTGGCGCCGAGCAGCTTGGTGGCGCTCGCGAGATGGTCCGCGATGCTCGCCTGGGCCTGCGCGGGACCTTCGCTCCCCGCCTGAATCTCGGCGACCGCCAGGCCGGCGGAGCCATCTCCCGCCGCCGACGCCAACTGGTAGTAGGACAGCGCCTTTGCCAGGTCGCGGTTCTCCTCCGGTCCGGTGGCATAGAGATCGCCCGCTGCCTTGCCGGCCGGTCCGGCGAGACCCGCGGCGATTGCCTGGTCGAGCAAGGACACCGCCCGGGCGAAGTCGGCCGGCACGCCGTTGCCCTGAGCCAACATCTGGGCGAGGCCGATCATCGACCAGGCGTCGCCGCGATCGGCCGCATTCTGGAACGCCTCGGCCGCCTTCGGCAGGTCGCGGTTGGCGTCGTCGGAATAGGCGTAGAGCGAGGCGAGCGCCGCCCAGCCATCCTTTTCGACGCCGCCTGCGATGGCGTCCTCGAGCAGCTGCCGTGCGCGCGGGAAGTCGACCGGAACCCCGTCGCCGGTTCCGAGCATGCGGGCGAGGCTGACCATCGCCCCGGTATTGCCGAGCGAGATCGCCGACTCGTAGGCTTCCACCGCCTTCGCCGGATCGCGATACGGCGGCGCCGCGACCCTGTAGAGGGCGCCGATGCCGGCCCACGCCCATTGCGGCATCTCTCCGCCAGAGGCGACCGCCTGGTCGAGCAGTCCCCGCGCCCGATCGTAGTCGGCCGGGATCCCGTCACCCTGTGCCAGAATCTGGGCGAGGCTGAGCATCGCCCAGGCGTCGCCGAGGTCGGCGGCATGTTGGTAGGCTTCCGCCGCCTTCGCCATGTCCCGGTCGGCCTCGTCGGCATTGGCGTAGAGCGAGGCGAGTGCCGCCCAGCCGTCTTTTTCGGCGCCGGCAGCAATGGCGTCCTCGAGCAGCTGCCGTGCCCGCGGGAAGTCGACCGGCACGCCGTCGCCGGCGCCGAGCATGCGGGCGAGGCTGACCATCGCCCCGGTATTGCCGAGCGAGATCGCCGTCTCGTAGGCTTCGACCGCTTTCGCCGGATCGCGGTACGGCGGCGCCGCGACGCGATAGAGGTCGCCGATGCCGGCCCACGCCCACTGCGGCATCCCGCCGCCGGTCGCGATCGCCTGGTCGAGCAGCGCCCGGGCCCGCTCGTAGTCGGCCGGCCCGCCGTTGCCCTGAGCCAGCATCTGGGCGAGGCCGATCATCGACCAGGGATCGCCGCGATCGGCCGCATTCTGGAACGCCTCGGCCGCCTTCGGCAGGTCGCGATTGGCGTCGTCGGAATAGGCATAGAGTGAGGCGAGCGCCGCCCAGCCGTCCTTCTCCACGCCGGCCGCAATGGCGTCCTCGAGCAGCTGCCGTGCCCGGGGGAAGTCGACCGGTACCCCGTCGCCGGTTCCGAGCATGCGCGCGAGGCTGACCATCGCGCCCGCATTGCCGAGCGAGATCGCGGTCTCATAAGCCTCGACCGCCTTCGCCGGGTCGCGATACGGCGGCGCCGCGACGCGGTAGAGGTCGCCGATGCCGGCCCACGCCCATTGCGGCATCTCTCCGCCAGTGGCGACCGCCTGGTCGAGCAACGTCCGCGCCCGGTCGTAGTCGGCCGGGATGCCGTCACCCTGCGCGAGCATCTGGGCGAGGCTGAGCATCGCCCAGGCGTCGCCGAGGTCGGCGGCGTGCTGGTAGGCCTCCGCCGCCTTGGCCATGTCGCGGTCCGCCCCGTCGGCATTGGCGTAGAGCGCGGCGAGCGCCGCCCAGCCGTCCTTCTCCGCCCCACCCGCGATGGCATCCTCGAGCAGCTGCCGCGCCCGCGGGAAGTCGACCGGTACCCCGTCGCCGCTCCCGAGCATGCGGGCGAGGCTGACCATCGCCGCGGTATTGCCGAGCGAGATCGCCGTCTCGTAGGCCTCGACCGCCTTCTGCGGATCGCGATACGGCGGCGCTGCGACGCGATAGAGGTCGCCGATGCCGGCCCACGCCGATTGCGGCATCTCGCCCCCGGCCGCGATCGCCCGGTCGAGCAGCGCCCGGGCCCGCTCGTAGTCGGCCGGTACGCCGTTGCCCTGTGTCAGCATCTGGGCGAGGCTGAGCATCGCCCAGGCGTCGCCGAGGTCGGCGGCGTGCTGGTACGCCTCCGCCGCCTTGGCCATGTCCCGGTTTGCCTCGCCGGCATTGGCGTAGAGGGCCGCGAGCGCCGCCCAGCCATCCTTTTCTGCGCCGCCTGCGATGGCGTCCTCGAGCAGCTGCCGTGCCCGCGGGAAGTCGACCGGCACTCCGTCGCCGGTTCCGAGCATGCGGCCGAGGCTGACCATCGCCCCGGTGTTGCCGAGCGATACGGCGGCTTGATAGGCGTCGACCGCCTTGGCGGGATCGCCGAACGGCGGCTCAGCGGCGCGATAGAGCTCCGCGAGCGCGATCGAGGCGTCCGCCTTGCGGCCGGCGTCCGCTGCCCGGTTGAGGAGCGTCTCGGCCGTGGCGTAGTCACGCTCGACGCCGTCGCCCTTGGCGTAGAGCTGGGCGAGGAGGATCATCGCCGCAGGGTCGTTGGCGTTCGCCGCTTCCATGAGCAGCTCGGCCGCCAGCGCCGGATCGCGCGGCTCGTTCTCGAGCAGGTCCCGCGCCTTGGCGACGATGCTCTCGAGATAGGTCGCGGCCCCGCCGGAGGGTGCCTCGCTCTCGGCGCCCCGGGCCAGCGGCGACGCTACAGCGATCTCTGCCACCGCAAGGCCGGCGGCCAGGGCAATCCACGTGACTCGCATCGAAACCGTCCTCCGCTTCCGCGCTCAACGACCCGCCGGAACGCGCCATTTGCAGCGTTTCGCGGCCTTCCGCCACCTCCGGTACGACCGGCGCGATAGGATACCTGCGGCGGCACGCACCCGGCCGCGGAGGTTTCTACGATCCGTGTCATCCCAGCAATATGACGAGCGTGAACTTAGCCGAAGCCGTGGTCGCGGGCCACTGCCGGACAGTTTCCCGTCGGCGCGCGCGCCGTTACGCGCGGCGGCGACGGAGCAGGGCCTTCTGGAAGGCGCTCTCGTAGTTCTCGGCGACGCTTGCCACGGTGAACTGGGAAGCGCGCGACCGCGCCACCGCCGGGTCGATCGGGTGCGCCAGCGCCTCGACCATGAGCTCGGCGATGCGCTGTACGTCGCCGATCGGGGCGATGTAGCCGAACGCACCATCGCCGAGAATCTCCGCGCTGCCACCCGGGGCGTCGGTTGCGATCACCGTCCGGCCAAGGCCAAGCGCTTCCGCCACGACGTTCGGGAATCCCTCGAACCGCGACGTCAGGATGAAGGCGTCGCAGCGTGCGACATAGGCCTCCGGGTGATCGACGAAGCCGGCGAGGTGAACGCGGTCGGCGATGCCGAGCTCGGCTGCCAGCGCCTCGATAGTGGATTTCAACGGGCCGCTTCCGAGGATCAGCAGAGCGAAATCGGCTCGCGCCAGCGCCATGGCCCGGATCAGGGTCGGATAGTCCTTCTGCGGCTCGAGCCGCCCCGAGGCGACGAGAACCTTGCCGCCCCGCGCGGGCCAGCCCGGCAGCGGCAGCGACAGGTCCGGTTCGGGCATCGGGACGGGGTTGTAGGTGGTCACCACCCTCTCTGCCGGAAGGCCAGCGAACGCC
>JAEVZM010000536.1 GCA_023392225.1 Pseudomonadota bacterium | reverse complement strand
CGTTCTCGCCAAGGAGCGCATGGAACCGGCCGGCGTCGAGGGTGAGGTCGATGTCGCGGAGCGCGATCGTCGCGCCGAACGCCTTGGTGAGCTTGCGAAGCTCGAGAAGGGCCCCGCCGCGGGGGGGGGCGCCCCATTGGGGGGCGCCGCCCTTCTCGAGCTTCGCAAGCTCACCAAGGCGTTCGGCGCGACGATCGCGCTCCGCGACATCGACCTCACCCTCGACGCCGGCCGGTTCCATGCGCTCCTTGGCGAGAACGGCGCCGGCAAGTCGACGCTGATCAAGCTTCTCGCCGGCATCTACCGCCCGACCAGCGGCGAGATGCTGATGGAGGGCCAGCGCATCGAGCAGCCGACCCCGGCGCTCTTGCGGACGCTTGGCCTCCACATCGTTCACCAGGATTCCTCGATCCTGCCCGGCCTCACCATCGCCCAGAACTTCGCCCTCGGCCAGGAACCGACCGCGGGGCTCGGCTTCATCCGCCGCCGCACCGTGCGCGACGAGCTCGCCGCCCGCGGCAAGCGCTTCGGCGTCGAGTTCGATCCAGACATGCCGGCCGAGCGGCTGGCGATCGGCGACCGCAAGATTCTCGAAATCCTCAAGGTGCTCGACGCGCGGCAGAAGCTGCTGATCCTCGACGAGCCCACCGCCTCCTTCACCGCCGAGGAGGTCCGGCGCCTGCTCGCCATCCTCACCGAGCTGAAGGCGCAAGGCACCGCGATCCTCTACGTCACCCACCGCCTCGAGGAGATCGAGGGCATGGTCGACCGGGTGATGGTGCTGCGCGACGGTGCCAAGGTCGGCGAGCTGAGCCACGCCGAAGCCGTGCAGGAACGGGTGGTGTCGCTGATGGTCGGGCGCGAGCTCGGCCAGATGTACCCGCACAGCGACAAGCCGCCTGGCGACGTCCTGGTCTCGGCCCGCCGCATCGGCCAGCCTGGCCAGTACGAGGACGTTAGCCTCGACGTCCGCCAGGGCGAGATCGTCGCGCTCGTCGGCCTCGCCGGCCATGGCAGCTTCGAGGTCGCCCGCGGTCTCAGCGGCCTGCCGCCGCCCGCGAGCGGCGAGATCCTCATGCATGGCCGGCCGATCCGGCTGCGCTCGCTCCGCGACGCGCTGAAGAACGGCATCGGCTTCCTCGCCGAGGATCGCGCCGACACCATCCTCCGGGTCCGGACAGTGCGCGAGAACCTCGCGCTCGGCGCGCTCGAGATGTGGTCGCGCATGGGCTTCGTCGATACCCGCCGGGAATCCGACGAGGCCGAGCGGCTGATCAAGGCGCTGTCGGTGCGCTGCCGCTCGCAGAACGCGCTCGCCGAGTCGCTTTCCGGCGGCAACCAGCAGAAGCTGGCCCTCGGCCGCTGGCTCGCCGCCGAGCGACGCCTGCTCGTCCTCCTCGCCCCGACCGCCGGCGTCGACGTCGGCGCCCGCGCCGAGATCTACAAGCACCTCAGGGCCTTCGCCGAGGACGGGCGGGCGGTGCTGGTGGCGACCAGCGACCTCGCCGAGGCGCTCGGCCTCGCCGACACCGTGGTCGCCTTCTACCGGGGCCGCCAGGTCGCGACCTTCGACCGCGACAACCGGCGCGAGGAAGACGTCCTGGCGGCGATCACCGGCCAGTCTATCGGCCAGGCCGGCGGCCACGCCGCCAGCAAGACAGTTGGAAAGGGAGCAGCATGAAGAGCCTCAGCCGGCGCACCGTCGGCCCGATCGTCCTGCTCGTCGTCGGCGCCGTCCTCGCCTATTTCCTGGTGCCGCGCTTCGGCACGCCGATCAACCTCGGCTACTTCCTCCTGCAGGCGGTACCGCTGCTGCTCACCGCGGTCGGCCAGACGCTCGTCATCATGACCGCCGGCATCGACCTTTCCGTGGGCGCGATCGTGACGCTCGCCGGCGTCATCGCCGCGCTGCTGATGGACCCGGCCAATGGCGGCAGCATCTTCCTCGCCCTCGTCGCGGTGGTCGGCGCGGCGCTCGCCGTCGGCCTCGTCAACGGCCTCCTGATCGTGCGCTACAACCTGCCGCCGTTCCTCGCCACGCTGGGCATGACCTTCTTCCTCGCCGGCGTGAACCTCTACCTGATGCCGGTGCCGGGCGGGAAGATCGCCGAATCGTTCCAGGATGCCGCGGCCACCCGCTGGGGCTATGTGCCGGCGACCGTGGTGGTGACGCTCATCGTCCTCGCCGCCGTCGCGATCTATGTCGACCGAACCCGCTTCGGCCTCCGGCTCCGTGCCGTCGGCTGGAACGAGAAGGCGGCCCGCCTCGCCGGCGTGTCGCCCGCCAAGGTCAAGGTCGCGGCCTATGTCTGCTCGGCGCTGCTTGCCTCGCTCGCCGGGCTGTTCATCGCCTCGCGCACCGGCAGCGGCGATCCGCTGGTCGGCAATTCCTACCAGCTCTCCAGCATCAGCGCCGCCGTGCTCGGCGGCGTCGACCTGTTCGGGGGCCAGGGCACCGTATGGGGCGCCATCGCCGGCGCGCTGGTGCTGGCCATGATCGGCAACGTCCTCAACCTGCTCGGCGTCGTCGCCTACTGGCAGTGGATCGTCCAGGGCTTCATCCTGCTCCTCGCCGTCGCCCTCTACTCGGTGCGCTTCGGCAGACGTCAGGCGCGGCAGCTCGCCTGAGGCGCGACGAGGCGACGCCCGCCTCGGGGGTTGCGCCATACCGCTTCCTTTGGGCATAACCGGCCCGCAAGTCACGACGACCGCCCTCCCCGCGAGGCCGGTCACGGCCATTTTGCGTCCTCGTCCGAGGCGCCACGCCTGCCGGGCGACTTGTCGCAAGCGGTTGATCCTCGCCGTGCCGGCGACATGTCATGCTGCGGATGCGCGATTTGTCTCGCGCTTCCCGCGATGGCTAGCGGGCGTCGCGCGAGGCGATCCCGCGGCCAGCCCCTCGGGGATGCGCACCGCGCCTCGGGGAAAGGAAGATGAAGAAAGGGAGCCTCGTCGTGAATCGGCTATCGACGGCCATCCTCGCGCTGATCGGCTGCGGCCTGGTCGCGGGCGCGACCCCGGCGGCTGCTACCGAAGTCTCCATCGCCAGCGGCCGGCCGGGCAGCGTCTACTATCCCGTCGGCGGCGCGCTCTGCACGCTGGTCAACGAGCACACCGCGCAGCACGACATCACCTGCACGGTGGAGTTCGGCGTCGGCTCGGTGGCCAATATCCGCACCATGGCCGACGGCGAGGCGACGATGGCAATGACCCAGTCCGACGTCCAGCGCGACGCAGTGACCGGCACCGGTGCCTTCGCCACGGCCGAGCCGATGACGGACCTCCGCGCGATCGCGGCACTGTTCGTCGAGCAGGTCACGATCGCCACCCGCAAGGACAAGGGCATTGCCTCCTTCGACGACCTCAAGGGCCGGCGGGTCTATCTCGGCACGCCGGGCTCCGGCACCCGGGTCATCATGGACCGGCTGATGGAGGCCGAGGGCTGGTCGCCTGAGGACGTCGTCGACGTGCCGATGACCGCGCTCCAGGCGCCGAACCTTGCCGAGGCGCTCTGCGACAGCGAGATCGATGCCTTCGTGCTCACCACCGGCCACCCCAGCCCGCAGGTCCGGGAAGCGACATCGATGTGCGACGTGGTGCTGGTCCCGCTGACCGGTCCGGTCGTCGAGGACCTGATCGCCAGGGAGAAGCTCTACGTCGCCTCGACCGTGCCCGCCGGGCTCTACAAGGGCGTCAACAAGGACGTGCCCGGCATCGGCCTGGTCGCCACCCTGGTGACGACCGCCGAGGTGCCGGACGACACCGTCTACGAGATCACCAAAGCCTTCGTCGAAGGCTATGACCGCCTGCGCGAGAGCTCGCCGCTGTTCTCGTCGCTGACCGCCGACCAGCTCTCCGAGGACGGACTCACCGCGCCCCTGCACGACGGCGCGGCGCGCTACTACTCCGAAATCGGCCAGCAATAGCCCGGGATGATCTGGTGAACCGCTCGACCTGCCGGCAGGCCCTCTGCCGCCTCATGCTCTTCTGCGTCCTCGCGCTCGCCGCCGTGGTGCCCGCCTCGGCCCAGTCGGATCTCCTCGTCACCATCGGCGAGCCGCACCCGCTTCGCGCCGCCGATACCTCGAGCCCGCGCGACACGCTCCGCACTTACCTCCGCGACTTCGCCACCAGCGTCGAAGCCTGGCGGGGCGGCAAGAGCCGCGAGGAGATTCGTCGGCCGCTCGTCCGGGCCGCGGAGACCATCGACTTCAGCGCCCTGCCCACGCTCGGCCGCGAGTCGGCGATGCTCATCGACATGGCGCTGCTGCGGGAGATTCTCGACCGGGTCGAGCTGCCCAATTTCGAGGACATTCCCGGCGATGCCGATGTCGCCGCGAACGGCAACCTCGAGCGATGGGAGATCCCCAACACCAAGATCGAGATCGTCAAGATCAAGGACGGACCGCGGGCCGGCGAGTTCCTGTTCTCCAAGGAGACCGTGGCGTCGCTGCGCGACTACTACGATCTGGCGCGCGAGATTCCGTACCGGTCCGGCGCCCTCACCGGCATCTATGACGAGGTGCTGGCGAGCCCCGGGCAGTGGCTGCCGCTGCACTTCCCCGAGCGCCTGCCGCAATGGTCGACGACGATCGTCGGCGGCCAGGGGCTGTGGCAATGGATCGCGCTGGCGCTTCTGGTGGCGATCTACGTGCCGCTCTCGGTCGGCCTCCTCAAGGCCGGGCAGCGTTGGGACCACGCCCAGCGCAATCGCAGCCCGTGGATCCGGATGGGAACGCCGCTTACCCTGATCATCGTCGTCGTCCTCACCGGCGTCGCCTACGACCTCGTCGAGAACGTCATCGGTATCCAGGAGCTGACGCTCGACGTGGCCGGCTACGTCAAGCTCACCATCCAGATGGTCGGGCTGTCATGGCTGGTATTCGTCCTGTCCGGACGCCTCGCCGACGGCATCGCCAGCGTCGGCAGCAAGCACCCCGGCCGAAGCCATTTCGACGCGGCGCTGACCCGCATCCTGTTCCGCCTCATCAGCCTGCTGATCGTCATCATGCTGGCGATCACCGCGGCCGAGGCGGTCGGCATACCGATCGCCCCGCTGGTCGCCGGTCTCGGTGTCGGCGGTCTCGCCATCGCCCTCGCGGTGCGGCCGACGCTGGAGAACGTCATCGGCGGCCTCACGCTCTTCGCCGACCGGCCGGTCCGGGTCGGCGACTTCTGCCGCTACGGCAACGACGTCGGCACGGTCGAGCAGATCGGGCTGCGCTCGACCCGCATCCGCACGCTGGAGCAGACCGTGGTCACGGTGCCGAACAGCGAATTCTCGCAGATGCACCTCGACAACTTCACCGTGCGCCGGCAGCGCCTCCTGAAGACGGTGCTGCAGCTCCGCTACGAGACCACGCCGGACCAGATGCGGTTCCTGCTGGCCAAGCTCCGCGAGCTGCTCATCTCCCATCCGATGGTGACGCCCGACCCGGCGCGCGTGCGCTTCGTCGGCTACGGCGCCTCGTCCAAGGACATCGAGATCTTCGCCTATATCCGCTGCGCCGACCAGGACACCTTCCTCGCGGTGCAGGAGGACCTCCTCCTGCGCATCGAGGAGATCGTCCAGCAGGCCGGGTCCGGCTTCGCCTTCCTGTCCACCACCACCTACATCGCCCGCGACGCCGGCCTCGACGACGAGAAGACCGAGCAGGCCGAGACGCTGGTGACGCGCTGGCGCGACGAGGACCGCCTGCCCTTCCCCAACTTCGAGCCGAGCTTCCGCGCCGAGCTCGAGGACAGCCTCGACTATCCGCCGAAGGGGTCGCCCGACTTCCGTCCGCCCGGCGCGGCGACGCAGACGCCGGCGGAAGCCAGCGAAGCCTCGGCGGGCCGGAAGTCCTGGCACTTCGGCCTCGGCCGCGGCCGGAAATCGCCGAAATAGAACAGGGCGCCGGAGGACGGCGGGGCAGTGGCGCCCCCGCCGCTCTGCGTCACCGCCATGCGCGAGGAGGGCCCGCCGGACAGGCCGGCCCGCCCTCGCCTCAGCTCATCCAGTTGCCGCCATCGACGTTGAGGGTCTGGGCGAGGATGTAGTCGGCGTCCGAGGAGGCAAGGAACACGGCGGCGCCCGTGATGTCCTCCGGCGTGCCCATGCGTCCGAACGGCACCGCCTCGCCGACCAGCCGCTTCTTCTCGCCGATCGGGCGATGCTCGTACTTGGCGAACAGCGAATCGACCACGTCCCACATCGGCGTGTCGATGACGCCGGGCGCGATGGCATTGACGTTGATGCCGTGCTTGATCAGCTCGAGCGCGCAGCTCTGGGTGATCGAGATCACCGCCGCCTTGGTGGCGCAGTAGATCGCGACATTGGCCTCGCCGCGCCGTCCCGCCTGGCTCGAGAAATTGATCACCTTGCCGCGCTTGCCGGCGGCGATCATCTCGCCCGCGATCACCTGGGTGGTGAACAGGAGGCCGCGGACGTTGATGTCGAACTGGCTGTCGAAATGCTGCTCCGAGATCTCGGCGAGCGGCGCCATGCCGAAGATCGCGGCGCCGTTGACGAGGATGTCGGGCGCACCGACGCTGGCCACGACCTCGCGCCCCATGGCCTGGATCGAGGCCAGCTTGCTGACGTCGACGGCGACTGCGCTGGCCTTTTCGCCGATCGCCTTGGCGGTCTCGCGCGC
Source organism: Pseudomonadota bacterium (assembly GCA_023392225.1). Lineage (GTDB taxonomy): Bacteria > Pseudomonadota > Alphaproteobacteria > Rhizobiales > Kaistiaceae > Bauldia. The sequence goes on along the minus strand of JAEVZM010000536.1, from coordinate 1,515 downwards.
CTCGTCGATGAGGAGGTCGGCGACCACCACCCGCGCCCCTTCCGCGACGTAACGCTCGCAGATTGCCCGGCCGATACCGCGCGCACCGCCGGTCACCAGCGCAACCTTGTCCTTAAGCCTCATCCCTTTCCTCCCGCTCTGATTGACTTGTGAGCAAAGCCGTGCATAGCTATGCACGGCCCCGAGTGAAGCGTCAACCGCGCCGCGCCTCCCCCCATGGGCCGCCTGCCAGGCGGTGACCAGCGAGGGGAAAAGCCAGGTCCGGAACGACGCCGAGCCGGCAAACAAAGATGAGGGGAGACGGACCGCGGCCACGGCGTCTCCTCCGGGAGGAAGCAATCATGGTGAAAGATATCAGCGATTTCGTCCGCCGCCCGGTGAGCCGTCGCGGCCTCCTCAAGGGCGCCGCCGCCCTGGGCGCCGCCGGCGTGTTCCCGGCGATCATCACGCGTCGGGCCTTCGCCGCCGACAAGCCGACGCTCGTCAATTCCATCCGCTCGCTGTCGAACCCCTACCACGCCACCTGGAACGCCGGCGGCGAAGCCTTCGCCAAGTCGGTCGGCGCCGACTACGTGACGCTCGTCACCGAGGGCAACAGCGAGAAGGGCGTCTCCGACATCCGCGCCATCCTCGCCAAGACCGGCGGCAACGTCGTCATCAATGTCGACCCGAACGACGCGCCGGACGCCCGTCCGATCGTCGAGGCGGTGAAGGAAGCCGGCGGCTACGTCGTCACCCAGTGGAACAAGCCGGCCGACCTCCACCCCTGGGACTTCGACCCGAACTACGTCGCGCACATCTCGTTCTCGGGCGTGCCCTACGGCAAGGCGATGGCCGAGGCGCTGTTCAAGGCGATGGGCGGCAAGGGCGGCATCGTCGCCCTCGGCGGCATCCAGTCCAACATCCCGGCGATCGAGCGCAAGGCCGGCCTCGAGCAGGCGCTCGCCGAGAACCCGGACATCAAGCTCCTCGACTTCCAGGTCGCCAACTGGTCGGAGACCGAGGCGCTCGAGAAGACCAACGCCTGGCTGACCCAGTTCGGCGACGAGATCGGAGGCATCTGGGCCGCCAATGACGGCATGGCGCTCGCCGCCGTCGAGGCGCTCCGGGCCGACGGCCGTGCCGGCCAGGTGCCAGTCACCGGCATCGACGGCATCCAGCTCGCGGTCGAGGCGATCCTCGCCGGCGAGATGGCCGGCACCGTCGCCTGGGACCCCTACTGGCAGGGCGGCATGGGCCTGTCGATCGGCTACCACGCCGCGACCGGCGCGTTCGACCCGTCCAAGGAGCCGAAGGACCATCGCGAGTTCTACGGCACCGGCGTGGTCATCACCGCCGACAATGCCCAGGACTACTACGACACCAACATCAAGTCGGAGCCGACCCTCGACTGGAACGACATCTGGGGCCGGGTGAGCGGTCAGATCCAGTACTGACCGGGCGACCCGGGGGCGCCTGACGGCGTCCCCTCCTTTCCTCCCCGTCCGGCCCGGGCGGTGGCGACCGGTCCTCCGG
>JAEVZM010000439.1 GCA_023392225.1 Pseudomonadota bacterium | reverse complement strand
CCCGGCCGGGGCCCCCCCCCGCCGGCTCGCAGCGCCTGGGCGGCGCCGACCTCTACGTCACCCTCGAGCCCTGCGCGATGTGCGCGGGGGCGATCTCCTTCGCGCGCATCCGGCGGCTCTATTACGGTGCCGAGGACGAGAAGGGCGGCGCGGTCGAGCACGGCCCGCGGCTCTACGCCCAGCCCACCTGCCACCACGCACCGGAGGTCTATTCCGGAATCCGGGCGCGCGACTCGGCCGCCCTGCTCCGGCGCTTCTTCGCCGAGCGCCGCTAGACGGTCGTTCGCCTCAGGGGCTCTGCGTGAGGGTCTTGGTCTGCGATTCGCTGCCCGAGCTGAGCGCCGGGGTGGCGATATCGTCGGTGCCGCCGCCCATCGAGCTCGGCGCCGGGGTGCTCCGCTTCTTCTTGAACAGGCCGAACTTGCGCTCCGAGGCTTCCTCGAAGGTCTCCGGTGCCGACGGGTCGGGGATCCGGTAGTCGGCCGGCGGCTCGGTCAGGGTGGTGCGGATCGGATTGCCGTTGGCGTCGACCTGGCCGGAAGCGCCGCTCTTGGCCGAAGCGAACAGCTTCTGCTGCTCCTTCTTCTTGCCGGTGAGGCTCAACAGCTGGTCGTCGAGGCTCTCCTCCTCGAGCGGGGTGACCTGCGACTTGGGCAGCCGGAAGCCGGGATCGACAAGGGCGCTGCCGGTATCGGTGCGGGTCTTGGCGGCGGCGAAGGCCTGCTCGCGCCGCATCACGTCGGGATCCTGCGGCCAGTTCTCGACCGTCACGCCGCTGCCCGGCTCGGGCAGCGTGCTGGTGTCGGGGGGCGTCACGATCGGCGGCCGGGCCTGATAGGCGATCGGCGCCGATTCCTTGCCGCCGCCCAGGCTGAGCATGCCGGTGAGGTCCTTGATGGTCTGGGTGCCGGGGTTGACGCCGGTGCCGTAGGTGGTGCCGCACGCGCCGAGCCCGACCGCCGCCGCGACGAGCACAGCCGGCCGCCAGAGTTTCGGGTGCAACAGACTCATCCCCAAGGCATCCCCACGTCGTTCCGGCCCGCTCCGGACCACCATCGGGATTCGGTACGCCCGAAAACCGGCGAAAATCCGGCCGAGCGACGAAAGGCTTGATAAACCAGCGAGAGCGGCTTCACAACCGGGCCGGAAAATGGCGAAGGGCCTGGTCGAGCGCGGTTCCGGGCCCGGCCTGCGACAGAAGGGTCCGGGCCTCGGTCACGTCCTCCCCCATCCGCTCCACCAGGGCCTCCACCGAGGTGAACTTCAGTTCCGGCCGAATCCAGGCGGCAAAGGTCACCACCACCTCCTGGCCGTAGAGGTCCCCTTTGTAGTCGAGCACGAAGGTCTCGAGGAGCGGCGCGCCGTTGTCGAATTGCGGCCGCCGCCCGTAGCTCGCCACCGCCGGGCGCTCGACCCCGTCGGCGCCGGTGAAGGTCACCGCATAGATGCCATGGCGGAGGCCGCAATCGCCGGGAAGCCGGACATTGGCGGTCGGAAAGCCGAGGTCCCGCCCGCGCTGCTCGCCGGGAATCACCCTGCCCTCGACGAACCACCGGTAGCCCAGGCAATCGTTGGCGCGTGCGACCTCGCCATCGGCCAGCGCGGCGCGGATCGCCGAGGAGGAGTAGCGCTCCCCGCCGCCGTCGAGCACCGGATCGACGACGTCGACCTCGAAGCCGAACCGGGCACCCGCGGCGGCGAGATCGTCGACGCAGCCCGCCCGCTTCTCGCCGAAGCGGAAATCCTCGCCCACCGTCACCGAGCGCACCGCGAGCCGCTCGACGAGGATGGTCTCGACGAAAGCGAGCGGCGACAGGCGCGACATCTCGAGGTCGAACCGGGCGACCACCAGGCCGTCGATGCCCAGCGCCGACAGGAGCCTTGCCCGCACCGGAGGCGGCGTCAGGCGGAAGACCGGCTCGTCCGGCCGGAAGAACGTCCGCGGATTGGGCTCGAAGGTCAGCACCAGCGCCGGGCCACCGAGCCGCCGGGCGTCGGCGATCGTGCGCCGAAGCAGCGCCTGATGGCCGCGATGCACCCCATCGAAATTGCCGATGACGACCGCCCCCCCGCGGAGCGCGGGCGGAATCGCGTCAAGCGTGCATTCAGCGAGCAGCTCGCGCGCAGACATGGGATCAGGCATCAGCGGGACTCGTCAGACGGGCCGTGACCGTGCCGCCTCGCTTGATGCGGGTCAAGGCGCGGGCCGCCCAACCGGGCGATGGGGGTGGCAATTCCCATCCTTCGCCGGAAAGCCACCACCCATTCTTGGGGGGTTTCCGGTAACCGGTAACCCGATATCGTCGTGACCATTGGGGAGCGACGGGAGTGGAAACGATGCTCGAAGCGATGCGAAGGGACTGGCTGCTGACCGGCCTGTCGATCGTCGCGGCGGTGACGGTTTTCATCGCCATCGACAAGGCTATCGATTTCCAGGCCAACGCCGCCCCGGCCCCCACGCACTTCACCGAATAGCATTAATCCAGCAATTTCAACGACCTCGCGCGACTTCCTACCACGAAAGATGCGGTAGGAAGGCTCGTGCGCCAACCCTATGCTCGGTGAGGAAGGCGGTCACCGCCTCGCCGTCGGGGGTCTCGCGCGGCCCGAACAGCTCGGCATGGATACCGGCCGTCACGAACAGCACGTCCAGACCCGCCGCATTGGCACCACGGAGGTCGGTCTCGGCCGCGTCGCCTATCGCCAGCACCTCGGCCGGATCGACGGATTTGCCTACGAAAGAGGCAAATCGCGCCAGCGCCGTCTCGTAGATCGGCGCATGCGGCTTGCCGAACAGCACCGTCTCCCCGCCGAGGGCCTGGTAGCGCTCGGCGAGCGCCCCGGCGCACCATAGGATGCGGTCGCCGCGTTCGACCACCTTGTCCGGGTTCGCGCAGACGAAGGGCAGCCCCCGCGCCACCCAGTCGGTCATGCGCTGGGTATAGTCGTCCGGGGTCTCGCGGTCGTCGTCGAAGAGCCCGGTGCAGACGATCAGCTCGGCCTCGGACCCGTCGACCAGGTCGAGCCCTAGGCCGTCGAGCAGTGGCAGATCCCGCTCCGGCCCGACATAGTGCGCCCGGGCGCCCTGCTCCGCCGCGAGATGGCCGCGCGCCGCCTCCCCCGAGGTGACGATGTCGTCGAAGGCGGACGGATCGACGCCGAACCGCTCGAACTGCGTCAGCACCCCGGCTTTCGGCCGGGGCGCGTTGGTCAGCACGAATACCACCAGCCCCGCCTCTCGCGCGCGGATCAGGGCGTCGGTGGCGGCCGCATAGGCGGTGAGGCCGTTGTGCAGCACGCCCCAGGCGTCGCAAAGGACATAGCGATAGTCGCCGGCGATCTCGGAAAGGCCGCCGATGCGGCGCGGATGCGTGGTGTTGGCCATGGCAGGGGCGCGTAGCCGCTTGCCCCCGCAGGGTCAAGGGGCGGCGCTTCCCGATGGCGCCGGCTAGCGCGTGTAGCCGAAGCGTTCCGCGGCCTCGGCGACCATCGGCCAGGCAAGCGCGACGTCCGCCGCGCTGAGGTTCTCGTGCCAGCGCCCGACCCGCCGGCTGTGGTCGGGGCGGGAATAGCCGCGCGAGGTCTCAGCTTCGACGAAGCGCTCGTTGTTGCTGTCCTGCACCCGCCCGGCCCAGGCCACGAGCGCCGCATCGGTGTCCGCGTCCGTGAGGCCGAGGCTGCCTGCGACGTGGCGGGCGAAGCCGAGCGGATCGGCGATCATCTCCTCGAACCTCACCACCTTGGCGATGTCGGCGACCTGGCCGAAGCCGCGCGTATTGAGGAACGCCCAGTGATGCGCGCACTGCTCGACCAGCGGACGGTCGAGCCATGCCTGCCAGTCCGGCGGGCGCGGATGATGGCCCCAGTTCTGGGCGATGCCGACCCGGAGCGAGGCGATCGCGTCGAGCGGATGGCGCACGATCCAGAAGAACCGCATGTCGGGCCGGTGCGCGATCAGCACCGGCAGCGGGAACGACAGCCCCGGCTCCGGCGTGCCGTAGCGGTCCGAGTCGCGGGGCACCTTGAAGGCCTGCGGATGGCTGTAGTCGGCGGCCATCACGTCCTCGAACGGCGGCTCGCTCCGGTACTCGTAGGCCGGGATCTGCTCGAACAGCTCGCCGAAGATCGAGGTTCCGCTCCGGCCGCAGCCGAGGATCATGACGGGAGGCGGTGTGTGGCCCAAGGCGGAGTCCCCATGCGATGCTGGCTCCACCAAGACTGCGGCGGAGCATCCGCCTTGGCAAGACGGCGCGCGCCGGCCCGGGCGTGGAAACCCTTCGTTTACCCTGTCGGGGCGACAACGTGCCGTCGGCCCGGTGCGGCCGGCGGACAGGCAGGGGTCGCCGGTCGTGACTGCAGGTACAGATGCCAGCAAAGCGGTGGACGTCGTCATCCTCGACGGCGATCCCGCACAGCGGCGGGTCATTTCCTCCCTGGTCACCGAGCGGCTGCCCGGCCGTTTCCGGGCGCATGGCGTTGCCAGCCGCGGCGAGGCGATGGATGCCGCTCGGCGCATGCCGGGGTCGGTCCTCGTCGTCGATCTCGAGACCGTGGGCGGGGTGTCGCGCCTCGCCGACATCGCCCGGGATGCGCCGCGCCTCATCGCCACCAGCAGCAGCGGCTCCGTCCACATGGCGGTCGCCGCCGTGAAGGCCGGCGCCAGCGACTTCCTTCCCAAGCCGATCGGCGCCCGGGCGCTGGTCGAGCGCCTCGAGGCCGCCCTCGCCGAC
>JAEVZM010000417.1 GCA_023392225.1 Pseudomonadota bacterium | reverse complement strand
GACCGGCTCGTAGAGCGCCTTCCGGCGGCCGGTCTTCTGGTCGGCCGCGCCGAGCGAGGCCGACGGCAGCATGCCGAGCGAGCCGGTGAGCATGGCGGCGACGTCGGACAGCATGTCGCCGAAGAGGTTGTCGGTGACGATCACGTCGAACTGCTTCGGGGCGCGGACCAACTGCATGCCGCCGGCATCGGCCAGCATGTGGTCGAGCACGACGTCGGAGTAGGAGCGCTTGTGGACCTCGGTCACCACCTCGCGCCACAGAACGCCGGACTTCATGACGTTCCGCTTCTCCATCGACGTCACCTTGTTGCGGCGCGTGCGGGCCAGCTCGAAGGCGGCGGCGGCGATGCGCTCGATCTCGTAGGTGTCGTAGACCTGGGTGTCGATGGCGCGCTTCTGGCCATTGCCGAGGTCGCGGATCTCCTTGGGCTCGCCGAAATAGACGCCGCCGGTGAGCTCGCGGAGGATGAGGATGTCGAGCCCCTCGACCAGCTCGCGCTTCAGCGAGGAGGCCTCGGCCAGCGCCGGGTAGCAGATCGCCGGGCGGAGATTGGCGAACAGCGCGAGGTCCTTGCGGAGGCGCAGAAGCCCCGCTTCCGGCCGGACCTCATAGGGCACGTCGTCCCACTTCGGCCCGCCGACCGCGGCGAGCAGCACGGCATCGGCGGCGAGCGCCTTCTCCATGGTGGCGTCGGAGATCGCCTTGCCGTGGGCGTCATAGGCGCAGCCACCGACCAGATCTTCCTCGAAGGTGAAGCCGGCACCGCGGGCGTTGAACCAGTCGATGATGGTCTTGGTGGCGCCCATCACCTCGGGGCCGATGCCGTCGCCGGGCAGGAGGAGAAGGTGGCGGGTGGTCATCGGCGTGGTCCTCGTGGCTGGGTGTCGGGGCGTGGTGGAAGCGACGGAGTTCCTACTCATCCCGCCGGCGGATGGCAACGGCCCTTTGGGGAACAGAACCGGGACACGGACGTTTGCCGAAGGTCCCCGAAACGCGCCAAGGAGACTGCCATGACCCCCGTCCGCCCCGCCGCCCTGGCACTTCTCCTTTCGCTCGCGCCGCTTCCCGCACTCGCCGACGAGAGCGCCACGGTCACCGTCCGCGACACCTACGGCCAGCTCGTGACCACCCTGACGCTGTCGGACGCGGGCAACGGCGTGCTCGTCACCGGCACGGTGTCGGGCATCGATCCGGGGCCGCACGCCATCCATTTCCACGAGAAGGGCGTCTGCGATCCGCCGTTCGAGACCGCCGGCGGCCACTTCAATCCCACCGACAGGCACCACGGCATCCTCAACGCGGAGGGGCATCACGCCGGCGACATGCCCAACGTGGTGATGCCGAAGGAGGGCGAGGGCACCGTCCAGATCTTCGCGGCGGGCGTCACCCTCGCCAAGGGTGCGGAAGGCAGCCTCCGCGACGACGACGGCACGGCCATCGTCATCCATGCCGGCCCGGACGACTACAAGACGGACCCCTCGAGCGATTCGGGCGGCCGCATCGCCTGCGGCGTGGTGGAGTAGGCGTCAGGCGTCACCGCGCCCAGAAGTTCGCCCCTTTCGGCCAGCTCATGCAAGGGCTGGCGTCGGCACCGGCGAGATCGGTCCAGCCCTCTGCGGCGCGGGTGCATGCGTTGGCTTGCTCTGCGAATGCCGGGTTCCGCTCAGCCATAGACTGTGCAGCACGCACGGCCTCAGTGATCAGGGCCCGGAATTCGTCGTTGCGACCTTGCTCTTCGAGGATTGCAGCAAGCACCAGTGCACCGTCTCTTGTCGCGATGTCGCGGTCGATCCCTTCAAGCCTTGGCGAGAGTGCGCGATGTTCGCGGAGGAGGCGCTCGGCCCAGGCACTATTCGGTCCCTGGAACCAAAAGGCGCCGTACCGCGATAGAAGCTCGAGGTACGACGCGAGGAGTTGAGGATCGTCCTCGACAAGGCGCCGAAAGACCGCCAGTGCCCGCTCACGAAGCGTTGAGCACGCACCTTCGAACGGTGCACAACTGACGAACAGCAGACCGGAAAGCTGCTCCATCCCGTGATCGAAGGAAGGAGGATCGTCGTTCGCGAGATCCTCGATCATGCTGAGGGCGACGCCGAGATAATACCTGACCTGCGGACAGTATGGATTGGAGTTGGGGTCGGCAGCACTGTTCATGAACAAATCGATCATGTCGCGCTTCCACGCGCTGCCGCGATCAAGAGAAAACAGCGATATGGCAGCCGGGTAGACCTGCGGCACGATCGCGATGCGCTTCTCTTGATGTTGGGGGCCGACTGCCAGGCACGGCACACCGGCCGTGATCGCCCAGGTTAAACACGAGTCGAGCGCTCTTTCCCGCGTGGCGGGGTCGGCCAGCCGCTTCATGCACCAGCGATCGTCCGAGTTGAGCACGCCCGCCGGCTCCAGCGCCGTGAGTGCCGCGACAAGATCCGTGACTGCCGCGTCTGCCGCGGCGGCATGACCCCCGTTCCGCTGGAACATCTGCAGGTCGTATGAGCTTCTGACGAGCGCCCCCTTTCTCCAGTCCGGCTCTGCAATTCTGGGCGCGAGGTCGATGGAGCGCTCGAGGAGACTGACGGTTTCTGAAAGGTGCTCCTGACCGGACCGGAGCGCCGCACCTTGAACCAGCTCGACGTAGGTCAGCTGCGCCCGTGGATCGTCCAGGGCGTCGTCGGCCATCCCCGCCATTGCGGCCACTGCCTCCTCATCGAGAGAAGCGCAGCGGTCGAAACAGGTCACGAATTCGTCCGGAAAAGCCTTGAGCCGCTCGCCGAGTGCCGTCCTGAGCTGGACGTCCTCGCGCGCGGTTTCGCGGAGCTGTCGAACAAGAGCCAGCCCCTCGCGGCCAAAGGCGAGCCAATCCTCGCTGTTTGGCCGGACGTCCCACTCGTAGGCAGCGAAGGCAAAGAGCGCATCGAGGACGTCGAGTTGCCGGGCCGCATCCGCCGGCTCGTCGTCGGCGATTTCCCGGGCAATTCCGACCCAGGCGCGGAAATCGTTCCCGTCACCAAATGCGCCGCCCCAGTCGTGGGCGATCGATCCCAGCATTCGATGCTGATCGAGGAGCCTGGCCCTGATCTGCGGATCGTCCGGCGACTCACGGCGGAGCTCTGTGAGTCTAGCGATCTCCTGACGCGCGCCCTCGATCGCGGTCTCAGCTTCCGCCCGCGTGAGCTGATCCCGCGCGACGACAGTCGACGGAGCGCAGAGAAGCGTGACGGCACACAGAAGCACCGCGGCGACGACTGCCCAACGCTTCACGATTCCCTCCAACGCGCCCAACACCGCGGCCATCCTCGATCAACCGATACGGGAAACGAAGACTGGATGGAACCTTGCCGATCCACCAAGACTTGCGCTCACTGGGGGCCGCCTCTCGCGAGGGCCCGTCCCGCCCAATCTGGAATCGCTCACGAGTTTTTGACGCGCCGCGGTATCGGCGCTAAATAGCCCTCGTCCTGCCGGAGTACCGGCTCCAGTCGCGGAACGAGGGAATGTCCAGCGCCGATCTCAAGGCGAACCGTCCGCTTTCGCCACACCTGCAAATCTATCACTGGGCGCCGACCATGTTCGTGTCGATCGCCCAGCGCGTCACCGGTGTCGCCCTCTATGTCGGCACGCTCCTGCTTGCCTGGTGGCTGCTCGCCGCGGCGACCGGAGGGGCGCATTTCCGCCTGGTCAGCGGCCTCGCCGGCTCGTGGATCGGGCTGATCGTGCTGTTCGGCTACACCTGGGCGCTGATGTTCCATGCCCTTGGCGGCATCCGCTACTTCATCTGGGATGCGGGCCGCTGCATGGGCAAGCCGGCGCGCGACCGGATCGCGATTGCGCAGATCATCGGTTCGGTGGTGTTCACCGTCCTTCTCTGGGTCATCGGACTGCTGGTGTGGTGATGGCGTCTCCCATGGTCACTCCCCTCCGCCGCGTGCTCGGCCTCGGCTCGGCCCATGAAGGCACGATGCACCACTGGCGGCAGCGGCTCACCGGCCTCTCCAACCTGATCCTGATCGCCGGCTTCATCGTCCTCATCGTGGCGCTGCTCGGCCGCTCCTACCAGGACGTGATCGACATTCTCAGCCATCCGCTGGTCGCGGTCTGGCTGCTGCTGATGGTCATCTCGGTGACCGTGCACATGCGGCTCGGCGTGCAGATGGTGATCGAGGACTACGTCCACGATCACGCGCTCAAGGCGCTGTGCCTGATCCTCAACACGTTCTTCACGATCGCGGTCGGCGCCGTCTCGGCCTTCGCGATCCTTAGAATCGCCTTCGGAGTCGCCTGACATGGCCGACGGAAGCCCCCGGTCCGCGTCGAACGTCAACGGCCGCGCCTATCCCATCATCGACCACACCTTCGACGTGGTGGTCGTCGGCGCCGGCGGTGCCGGCCTCCGCGCCGTGCTCGGCGCGAGCGAGCTCGGCCTCAGGACCGCCTGCATCACCAAGGTGTTCCCGACGCGCTCGCACACCGTGGCGGCGCAGGGCGGCATCGCCGCCTCGCTCGGCAACATGGCGCCGGACGACTGGCGCTGGCACATGTACGACACCGTCAAGGGCTCCGACTGGCTCGGCGACCAGGACGCGATCGAGTACCTGTGCCGCGAGGCGCCGGCCGCCGTCTACGAGCTCGAGCACTACGGCATGCCGTTCTCGCGCACCGAGGAAGGCAAGATCTACCAGCGCCCGTTCGGCGGCATGACGACCGAATATGGCGAAGGGCCCCCCGCCCAGCGGACCTGCGCCGCGGCCGACCGCACCGGCCACGCCATGCTCCACACGCTCTACGGCCAGTCGCTGCGCCATTCTGCCGAGTTCTACATCGAGTATTTCGCGCTCGACCTGATCATGGAGGACGGTGCCTGCCGCGGCGTCATGGCGCTCTGCCTCGACGACGGCACGATCCATCGCTTCCGGGCGCACAAGACGATTCTGGCCACCGGCGGCTATGGCCGCGCCTACCTCACCTGCACCGGCGCCCACACCCAGACCGGCGACGGTAGCGGCATGGTGCTCCGCGCCGGACTGCCGCTGCAGGACATGGAGTTCGTCCAGTTCCACCCGACCGGCATCTTCGGCGCCGGCATGCTGATCACCGAAGGCGTGCGCGGCGAGGGCGGCTACCTCACCAATTCCGAAGGCGAGCGCTTCATGGAGCGCTACGCGCCGCACGCCAAGGACCTCGCCTCGCGCGACGTCGTCTCGCGCGCGATGACGGTGGAGGTCCGCGAGGGCCGCGGCCAGGGTCCCAACAAGGACCACATCTTCCTGCACCTCTCGCATCTCGACCCCAAGGTCATCCACGAGCGCCTGCCGGGCATCTCCGAGTCGGCCCGCATCTTCGCCGGCGTCGACGTGACCCGCGAGCCGATCCCGGTGCTGCCGACGGTCCACTAC
>JAEVZM010000397.1 GCA_023392225.1 Pseudomonadota bacterium | reverse complement strand
GCCGGCCGTGACGCTGGCGATCCCGATCGCGGGCGCGGTGGCGCGGAGCCTCGCCGGCTCGCTCCGAGGCGTGCTCCGCCAGAGCTACGTCCGCACCGCCCGGGGCAACGGATTGAGCGAGCGCGCCATCGTGCGCCGCCACGGGCTCCGCAACGCCGCCGCCGCGCCGCTCGCCCTGGTCGGCCTCCAGGTCGGGCTCCTGTTCTCGAACCTCCTCATCGTCGAGAGCATCTTCGCCTGGCCCGGCCTCGGCCTCTATACGGTCCAGGCGCTCGGCAGCTCCGACCTGCCGGCCGTGCTCGGCGTCGCCATAGCCTTCGGCGCGCTGTACATCCTGATCAACGCGGTGATCGACATCCTCCAGACCGTGATCGACCCGCGGGTCGGCCTCGCCTGATCGCTCAGCAGCAGAGCACCCGGCGCCCGGTCGGCACCGTGTAGCGGCGCGGCGTCACCAGCGCGTCGAGCCGTTTGGCGATTCCCGCGGCCTCCGCCTGAAGCGCGGGAAGGTCGACCGAGGTCAACTCGCCGCCCTCGACGATCGCCCGCCCGCCGACCAGCACCGTCTGCACCTCGGCCCGCGAGCCGACCCGCACCAGCTCCGGCATCAGGTCCTGTACCGGGCCAAGGTGGGGAGCCGTGCCGTCGAGGATCACGAGGTCAGCCGCCTTGCCAGGGACGAGCGAACCCAGCCGGTCGTCGAGGCCGAGCGCGGCCGCCGCCTCCGACGTCGCCATCGCCAGCACGTCGCCCTCATCCATCACGCCCGGATCGTAGCCGGCGATGCCGCGGGTGACGGTGTGCATCAGCCAAGCGGAGTGCATCACGATCCACATATCGTTGACGGCGTTGTCGCAGCCGAGACCGACCTTAACGCCGAGTCGGCGCATCAACGGCACGTCCGGCACGCGGGCAAGGATGTTGGCGACCTCCACCGCCGAGTGGGCGAGGTTGGCGCGGGCCGCGCCGAGCAGCGCGATCTCGTTGGCCGAGGCGAGCATGCCGTGCACCACCACCAGCCGCTCGTCGACGACGCCGAGCTCGGCGAGCTGCTCGATCGGCCGGCGGCCGAACACCGAGAGGCAGAACTCGACCTCCTCGCGGTCGCGTGCGGCGTGGACATGGAGCCGCGCCGCGGTCTCGGTCGACAGCGCATGGGCCTGACGAAAATAGTCGTCGGAGAAGCCGGTGAGCCCCGAGGGGCAGACGCCGACGAACACCATCGGGTCGTCGGCATGGCGGGCGATCAGCGCCGCCGTCCGGGCGAGGTCCTGCTCCGCCTCGCCGATGCGCTGGCGGCGCCACGAGCGGTCGCCGATCTGGGAATAGAGCGCGGCGTGGTGCATCTCCTGGTCGCCGCGGCTCCGGAGGAAATGGCAGCGGACGCCGACCTCGCGCATCGCCGCGAGCACCGCCTCCTCGTGTTCGTCGGAGACGTTGGTCTCGAAGTCGCAGACCAGCGTCACCCCGGAGCGGGCGAGCTGCGCCGCGCAGAGCTTGGCCGCGACATGCGCCTCCTCCGGCGACAGCGCCATGTCGGCCGGCAGGTACAGCCGGTAGATCATCGGCAGCTCGCCGGCGATCAGGCCGCGGAGCAGAGCCTGGGTGGCGTGGGTGTGGCAGTCGAGGAAGCCCGGGAGGACGATTGCATCGGCGCCGCCACGCCGGACCGGCGCGGTGAAAACCGCATCGATCTCAGCCGCCGGCCCGACCGCAACGACCACGTCGCCCCGGATGGCGACGGCGCCATCGGCGATCACGCGCCGGGCGCCGTCCATGGTCACGACGGTTCCGGAGACGATCTGGTCGACCGCCTCCGGCGCGTTCGCTTCGCTCATTCCGCCCAGCGCACGGTGCCGAAGTCGATGTTGCCCGGCGGGAAGACCGGACGAAGCCCGAGGTCGGTGAGCCCCTCCTGGTGGACGACGACATCCTGGATGTCGACCAGCGGGATGAAGGCGCCGGAATCGAAATAGAGGTGGCCCGCCCTCTCGTAGAGGGCGTTCCGCTCGGCGATGTCGGTCTTGGTGCCCGCCTCCATCACCAGCGCATCCGCCTCCGGCACCGCTGCCTTGAGGAAGTTGAGCGGCGCCTCGGCGGTGTAGAACACCGTCGCCTGGTTCTCGGGATGGGCGGCGTCCGGGTTCATGCGGCTGACGAGGATGTCGGGCGCGCTGGCGAGGTCCTCGCCGACCGAGTAGACCGCGCCCTGGGGCAGGACATTGATCGTCGCCTTGATGCCGAGCTCGGCCATCAGCGCCACCATCAGGTCGACCGCCGTGCCGACATTGGGCTGCTCGTCGGCGGGGACGCCGATGGTGAGCGACAGGCCGCCGGCCTTCTCGATGATCGCCTTCGCCGCCGCCATGTCGTCGGGGAAGACGATCGGCGTCTCGGGCTTGAGCATCACCACCTGGTAGACCGACTGCGCCGGCGTGGCGTAGCCGCCATACGCCTGATCGACCCACTTCGCCGGGTTCATCGCGGTCAGCACCGCCTTCCGGATCTCCGGGTCGTCGAGCGGCGTGCCCTTCTTGAATGCCGCCTCGACCAGCGCCATGCTCGGCTCGGCGGTGATCGCGAGGCCCGGCGGCAGCGCCTTCAGCTGGCTCCAGGGGTAGTTGTTAGGCACGGCGTCGATGTCGCCGCTCTGGAGCTGCAGGATCTGCTGGCCGATGTCGGGCACGATCGGCAGCTGCACCTCGTCGAAATAGGGCGCCTCTCCGTGATAGCCCTCGTAGCGGTCGAGGACGATCTCCTCGCCGCGGTTGAAGCTCGTCAGCATGAACGGGCCGGTGCCGACCGCGTTGTCGTTGAGCCAACCGGTGGCGTTGTCGTCGCCGGCATGCTCGGCGAGAGCCGCCGGGCTGATGACCTTCGGCCCCCACGGGCTCGCCAGCGCGTCGAGGAAGGACGGCTGCGGCTGGCCGAGGGTCAGCACCACGGTCTTGGCGTCGGGGGTATCGATCGCCTTCACGTTCCACAGGAAGTAGCTGAGCGTGAGGTCGCCGTCCTTCCGCCGCTCGAGCGAGGTCTTCACCGCCGCCGCGTCCATCGGCGTGCCGTCATGGAAGGTGACGCCGTCGGCGAGGTGGAACGTGTAGGTCAGCTGGTCGTCCGAGATGTCGAAGGAGTCGGCCAGGAGCCCTACGATCTCGGTCGTGCCGGGCTTGTATTCGACCAGGCCCTCGTAGATGCCGTTGACCGCGCCGAGGGCACCGACCTCGAAGGCGTTGTCGGGATCGAACGAGCCGACATCGGCGAAGTAGGGCATGCGGAAGATCTTGTCGTCGGCACGCGCCGGCAGGGCAAGGCCCGCCGCGACGGCGGAGCCGAGCAGGAGCGCGGCAAGCGACGAGCGCCCGGCGCGGGTCTTCATGGTGGTCATGTCATTTCCCCTAAACGGAACGGCGACATCGTTGGGGACCGGCGGGAATGATCCCGCCCGTCCCGGCTCGCGAGGTCTCCCGGGCTTTTGTCCCGCCGTGCACCGCGCGTCGCCGGCGCGGCGGCAGCTCTCGGACCAGACGCCTCCTTCCAAGGCCGGAACCCTAGCCGCCAAACTCGCGCCGAAGCAATGCAACCCATGTGCCATCGGCATCCGCTCGCGCCGCGGCCGCCGTCGGCAGCGATTCTGGCGCGATTCCGGGCAGCCCCCCCTCGGCGCGTGCCGCCAAGGCCGTTCCCCGGCCCGACCGGATATGGTTCAGTGTGCCTTCGGCACGGGCACGATCACACGGGGAGCACGACGATGAAGAACAGGCTGGGCGGGCACACCAACAGCTACCACACCTACAGCCTCGAGGAGGCGCTCGAGGGGATCGCCGCCGCGGGTTACCGCTATGTCGAGCTCTCCGCCGTCCGCGGTTGGACCGAGCACGTCCCGCTCGACGCCGATGCCAAGACCCTCGGCGGCATCCAGCGCATGCTCAACACGCTGGGCCTCGTCACCGTCAGCCTCAGCGGCCATTCCGACCTCACCACCAAGGCAGGTCTCGAGGACGGCCTCCTCGCGCTGGACCTCTGCGCGCGGATGGGCATCGGCATCATGAACACCGCCATTGGCGGCCATGCCAGCCAGAGCGAGGACGAGGAGGCCTTCATGGGCAACATCCACGCGCTCGCCGACTATGCCGCGGCGCGCGACATCCTGCTCGGCATCGAGATCCATGGCGAGATCACCAAGTCGGGCGCAGCGTCGATTCCGGTGCTCGAGCGGATCGGCCGGCCGAACGTGCTGATCAACTACGACACCGCCAATGTCGAGTTCTACGGCGCGGTGAAGGCCGTCGACGACCTGCCGGCAGCGCTGCCGAAGCTGGTCCATGCCCACCTCAAGGACAAGCGTGGCGAGGGCCAGGTGTGGGACTTCCCGGCGATCGGCGAAGGCCATGTCGATTTCGCCCAGGTCCTCGGCATCCTCGACAAGGGCGGCTATGTCGGCCCGCTCACCGTCGAGATCGAGTTCAATGGCGAGCCCTGGCCGGCGCTCGCGGAGGTGAACCGCGCGATGAAGTCGTCGCACGACCGCCTCGCCGCCCTCGGCCTCTCGTAGGGAGCGGCGTCCGATGCGCGTTGGAATCCTTGGGGCCGGCTTCATGGGCGGCACCCACGCCCGGGCCTATGCGAAACTGCCCGGCGTCGAGATCGTGGCGATCTCCTCGCGCCATCCCGAAAAGGCCGAGAAGCTCGTCACCGAGGTCGGCGGCAAGGCGGTGACCGACGATCGGGCCGTGATCGAGGATCCCTCGATCGATGTGATCAGTAACACGCTGCCGACCCACCTCCACCCGGACACGACCATCGCTGCCCTCGCAGCCGGCAAGCACGTCCTGCTCGAGAAGCCCTTCGCGCTCACCGCGCCGGAGTGCGACGGGATGATCGCGGCGGCTGCCGAGCATGGCCGCACGCTGATGATTGCCCATGTGCTCCGCTTCTGGGGCGACTATGTCTCCCTCGTCGAGTTCGTCCACAGCGGCCGGATCGGCAAGCCGATCTCGGCGGTGGCGAGCCGGCTGTCGCAGTTGCCGGCCTGGGCCGACTGGTTCCTCGACCCGAACCAGAGCGGCGGCGCCGTGCTCGACCTCAGTGTCCACGACTTCGACGTCATGAACTGGGTGCTCGGCGCGCCGAAGACCGCCTATGGCCGCGGCCGGGAGGCGCGACCGGGCCTGTGGAACGACATCCACGCCACGATCGACTATGGCGACGCCAACGGCTTCGTCGAGGGCAGCGAGTTCATGCCGGAAGGCTACCCGTTCTCCTGCGGGCTGAAGGTGCTGTGCGAGGGCGGCCTGGTCGAGTTCGCGTTCCGCGCCGGCGGGGTCAGCGTCGAGATGGGCGGCGGCAGCTCGCTGATGGTGCACGAGGCCGGCAAGGCCTATGCGCTCGCGCCGAAGCCCGGAGATGCCTACGAGAACCAGACCGCCTACTTCGTCGACTGCGTGCGCGAGGGGCGGGCGCCGGCGCTCGGCACGCCCGAGCAGGCCAGGTTGGCGATCCGCACCGCCAACGCCGTCCGCGAGTCCTTCGAGACCGGCGCGGTGGTCGCGATCTGACCGGTGGCGCAGGTCTGGATAAGCCCGCGCCGCGCTCCTATCATGTCGGCATGAACCACCAGCCGTTCCCGCGCACCACGGTCGCCGCCGAGGGCCTGCCCCGGCGCCCGTTCACCGTGACCGAGATCGAGCGGATGGTGGCGGCCGGCATCCTTGCCGAGGACGAGCGGATCGAGCTGGTCGGCGGGGAGATCGTGCCGATGTCGCCGAAGGGCAACCACCACGAGGTCCTGAAAGTCGCGCTGAACCTTTATTGGGCGCGACGATTGCCGGACACGCTCCGGATGGCGCAGGAAACCACCTTCCACCTCAGCGAAGAGACCTATCTCGAGCCCGATTTCGTCTTCTACCCGAAGGCGAGCGGGATCCGCGGCCTGTCGCCCGAGACCGCGCGCCTCGTGGTGGAGATCGCCGACACGAGCCTCGGCTACGACCTCGGTCTGAAGGCCAGCGTCTATGCCCGCTACGGCATCGCCGAGCTGTGGGTGATGAACGCGGTGACGCTGTCGACGCGCATCCATCGCGACCCGTCACCGACCGGCTATCGCACGATCGCCGACCTGCCGTCGACGTCGACGCTCGAGCCGCTGGCCGGGCCGGAACTCGCGGTCACCCTCGCCGACCTCGACCTCCGCTGATCCTACCCCCGCCTCAGGCGGGGGCCGGGCGTTCGGTATTGCCATGCTGGTGCGACGCGGCATGCGCCCGCTCGGGCATCGGCAGCGGCGTCTCGACCGCCGGCTTCAGTTCTTTTCGCGAGATGTAGGTGTAGTACATCGGCACCACGAACAG
>JAEVZM010000153.1 GCA_023392225.1 Pseudomonadota bacterium | reverse complement strand
CCGCACCCTCGTGCCAATCTTCGGCCGCGACACGGTGAGCCCCTTGGCCGAGAGCAGCCGGATCGCTTCGCGCACCGCCGTCCGCGACACGCCGAACTCCTCCTGGATCCGCGGCTCGGTGGGCAGGGTTTCCCCGGGGCGGTATTCGCCCGCGCCGATACGCCGGCCGAGGGTGGCCGCGACGAACTCCGAAAGGTTGCCGTCCCGAACACGGTCGGCCTTCGCGCGATCCACGGTAATCTTGCCGCCCTCCCCTGGCATTCAACCTATCATACTATCTTTTGCGCGACACGCGACACCCTGCGTGTATCGGCGCGTGATCGCAATCCATCAGCGTTTCCGACGATGCTGCGAGGCGCCACGCGGCCCTGTCTTGCGACTCCTCGTACCAGTGTCTAGAGGTTTCGTCATACCTATAATAGGAACAAAGAGACGGCGATGACCTGTCGACCGTCCCTGCACGGAATGATAGCTTCCCGACCGCCAATCGCGTCGCTCGATGCGCCAGCCCAACAGGAAACGACCATGGAAAAGGACAAGTCCCGCCTGCGCTCCCGGCAGTGGTTCGATAACCCGGACAACCCCGGGATGACCGCGCTCTATCTGGAGCGCTACCTCAACTACGGGCTGACTCGCGAGGAACTTCAGTCCGGCAAGCCGATCATCGGCATCGCCCAGACCGGTAACGACCTGTCGCCCTGCAACCGTCACCATCTCGACCTCGCCAAGCGGGTCCGCGACGGCATCACCGCCGCCGGCGGCCTCTGCATGGAGTTTCCGGTCCATCCGATCCAGGAGACCGGCAAGCGGCCGACGGCCGCGCTCGACCGCAACCTCGCCTATCTCGGCCTGGTCGAGCTGCTCTACGGCTACCCGCTCGACGGCGTCGTGCTGACCACCGGCTGCGACAAGACCACCCCGGCCTGCATCATGGCGGCGGCGACGGTGAACCTGCCGGCGATCGTGCTGTCCGGCGGCCCGATGCTGAACGGCTGGTGGAACGGCGAGCGGAGCGGCTCGGGCACCATCGTCTGGAAGGCCCGCGAGTGGCTCGCCGCCGGCGAGATCGACTACGAGGAGTTCATCGAGATCGTCGCCTCCTCGGCGCCCTCGGTCGGCCACTGCAACACCATGGGCACCGCCTCGACCATGAACTCGGTCGCCGAAGCGCTCGGCATGAGCCTGCCCGGCTGCGCCGCCATTCCGGCGCCCTATCGCGAGCGTGGCCAGATCGCCTACGAGACCGGCAAGCGCGCCGTCGCCATGGTGTGGGAGGACCTCAAGCCGTCCGACATCCTCACCCGCGAGGCCTTCGAGAACGCCATCATCGTCAACTCGGCGATCGGCGGGTCGACCAACGCGCCGATCCACGTCAATGCCATCGCCCGCCACATCGGCGTGCCCCTCGACATCCAGGACTGGCAGACGATCGGCCACAAGGTGCCGCTGCTCGTCAATCTCCAGCCGGCGGGCAAGTATCTCGGCGAGGAGTATCACCGCGCCGGTGGTGTCCCGGCGGTGGTCAACGAGCTGATGAAGCACGGCCTGATCCGGGAAAACGCGCTCACCGCCAATGGCAAGACCATGGGCGAGAACTGCCGGGGCCGCGAGTCGCTCGACAAGGACGTGATCCGCAGCTTCGACAATCCGCTGGTCGCCGATGCCGGCTTCATCGTGCTGCGCGGCAACCTGTTCGATTCCGCGATCATGAAGACCAGTGTGATCTCTCCGGAGTTCCGCGACCGCTACCTGTCGGATCCGAGCAGTCCGGGCGCCTTCGAGGGCCGGGCGATCGTCTTCGACGGGCCGGAGGACTACCACCACCGGATCGACGATCCCGAGCTCGCCATCGACGAGCACTGCATGCTGTTCATTCGCGGCACCGGGCCGATCAGCTATCCGGGCGGCGCCGAGGTGGTGAACATGCAGCCGCCGGCGGCGCTCATCAAGCGCGGCATCCTCGCGCTGCCCTGCATCGGCGACGGGCGCCAGTCCGGCACCTCGGGGTCACCCTCGATCCTCAACGCCTCGCCCGAGGCGGCGGCCGGTGGCGGCCTTGCGCTGCTGAAGACCGGCGATCGCGTGCGGATCGACCTCAACAAGGGTGAGGCCAACATCCTCATCTCCGACGAGGAGCTCGCCAAGCGCCGCGCCGACCTGAACAGCCACGGCGGCTTCCCGATCCCCAAGAGCCAGACGCCCTGGCAGGAGATCCAGCGCTCGATGGTCGACCAGTTCGCCGAGGGCATGGTCCTCAAGCCGGCGGTCAAGTACCAGGACGTCGCGCACAAGATGGGCATCCCGCGCGACAATCACTGACGCGTCGCGGGCACCGACGCTCAACGGACCGGCCTCGCGAGGGGCCGGTCCCTCACTCTCCCGGCCGAAGGGTATCGCCACGATGAATGCGGCATGGCACGACGCCAACCCGATGCCCAAGAACCCGACGCTCGAGCAGCGCATCGCCTGGCATATCGAGCACGCGGCTCACTGTGGCTGCCGGCCGGTGCCGGAGAAGCTGGCCGAAGAGATGCGGCGGCGGGGAGTCACCGTACCCGCCGCTTCAGGCAAGGGGCACTGAGCCGGCGCGTTCCGGCGGCTAGTGCAGGCTCAGCCACTCGCGGGCGGCGCGCTGGGCTGCTGCGATCTCGGCGGCAGTCATCTCCTCGGCGATCTGCTGGCGATGCCAGGCGGCGTCGGCATAGCCGCGCTGCGCTGCGAGGTTGAACCACTTGTGGGCCGCGACGAGATCGACATCGACCTCGTCACCATTGGCATAGGCCATGCCCAGCTGGAACAGGCCCTCGGGATTGGGCTGCCGTTCCGCCATCGTAGCCAACTCCGGCGCACTGATCTCGAACCGTGCCATGACAGGCTCCTGTCTTCGCGTTACCCGTGAGGCGCGGCCCATCCGCCCTCACCTGATGACGCCAGTCTCGGACAGTGCGGCTGAACGGTTGCTTAACTTTAGGTTTGCCACACATTCATGAAATCGGGCATGCCGGACCTGCCCGAAACCGGCCCGAGACTGGCATGACCGCGAGGTTCCAATGATCAAGCTGCCCCTGCTGAACGGTGATCCGACCACCGCGCCGACGGCGCGCGCGCTCGAGGTCGGCTGGCTGCTCGACACCGACAAGGCAGCATTCATCTGGGAGGCTCCGCGGCGGCTGACGCGTACCGAGCCGGCGCCACAGCACGCCAAGGCGGTCGCCTACTGCCCGGCGGTGCTCGATCACGAGGCGCGGCTGTTCGAGGTCCCCTGCCCGATCGAAGTCAATCTCGGCTATCGCCAGGACAAGGACGGCCGTCCGGCGCTGGTCAATCTCGACGGCGACAAGTCGGCGATCCGCGGCAACGCACTCAACGACATGCTGGCGATCGTCAACAAGCGCGAGTGGCGGCATCCGGATCGTCCGATCATCCAGCTGATCACGCCGTATGTCTTCATCGCCGACGAGCCGGTCTACATCAGCCAGCTCCCGCCCTATGCGAGCTACGTGATGAACGGCTGGCCCGGCGTGCTGGTCGGCGGGCGCTTCCCCGCCCATATCTGGCCGCGGCAGATGATGTGGGCGCTCGAGTGGTACGACACCAAGAAGCCCTTGTCGCTCCGCCGCGGCGAGCCGTGGTTCTACGTCCGCTTCGAAGCCGAGGACCCGTCCCGTCCCGTCCGCCTGGTCGAGGCGGAATGGACCCCCGAGCTCCGCGAGTTCCAGAAGGGCGTCGCCTCGGTGGCGAACTTCATGAACCGCACCTTTTCGCTGTTCAAGATCGCCGAGCAGCGCCGCCCCAAGACGCTGCTTACGCGGAAGCGGCGCGAGCGAGGGCCAGCCGCTGCTGGTTGATCACGGTCGTGTCGGTGTGGCCGGGCTTGATCACCGCCCTGCCACGCGCGACGGCGGGGCGTGCCCTGACCCGCTCGTACCAGGCCTTCACGTTCGGATAGTCGGTGAGGTGGATGCCCTGCCGCTGGTGACGGTCTGCCCAGCCGAACAGCGCGATGTCGGCGATGGTGAAGTCGTCGGCGGCAACGTAGTCGCGTCCGGCGAGCCGCTCGTCGAGCACCGTGTAGAGCCGGCGGGCGATGCCGCCGTAGCGGCTGATCGCATAAGGCACGTCCTCGGGAGCCGCGATGTTGAAGTGGTGCGCCTGGCCGAGCATCGGGCCGAAGGCCGCCACCTGCCAGAACAGCCACTGCTCGACCTCGACCCTGGCGCGCTCGTCGTTGCGCGGATAGAGGCGTCCGAACTTCCGCGCCAGATAGAGCAGGATCGCGCCGGACTCGAAGATGGTGATCGGCGCGCCGCCAGGGCCTTCGGGATCGCGGATCGCCGGGATCTGGTGGTTCGGTGAGATCGCGCCGAACTCCGGCGTCCACTGCTCGTCCTTGCCGATATTGACGAACCTGACCGTGTAGGGAACGCCGAGCTCCTCCAGCATGATGGTTATCTTCTTGCCGTTCGGGGTCGACCAATAGAAGACCTCGATCGGCTCTGCCTGGTTCACCACTGTTCCGCCTCTCTCGCTTCCTGTTGGCGACGCAAATCCGCCACCTCGAGAGGCCAACATGGCGACAGCGCCGGCCCCCGTTCAAGAGAACCGCCCATGCGTCAAATTCTCCGCTTCGCGCCAGTCGCGGTCCTCTGCCTGGCGCTCGCCGCGTGCTTCGCCAGCAAGGCACCGCTGATTCCACCGGGGAATGCCGCTTTCCCGGTCGAGCGTCTGACCTTCAAGGGCGACACCGGTGACATGCAGACCCTCGAGCATGTCGGCGACGCCTATCGCGTCGGCCCACCGGACAAGGACGGAAGGTACGCCCTCCTCCGTCTCGCGCCGGCCGGTGACGACATCTACGTCGCCGAGATGTGGGCGGAGGGGAAACAGGACGAGGGCGGCGTCCTGCATGCCCTGCTGGTGGTCGACCGTGCGGCGGGCGAGATCGCCTCCTATGCCGCCCTGCGGCCAGAAGGCTTCGAGCCCGTGCCAGGGCTCTCCAGCTGTGACTCGAACGCCTGCATCGAGGACCTCGATGCCTATGTCGCCTATGCCAAGGCGCGCATCGCTGCCGGTGTCGCGCCGGACGTCGTCTATCACATCGTCGCGATGGAATAGGCCCGCGGCAGGCCGTTTCGCGAATCGCCGCCGCCGGCGCGAGTCGCACAAGGCCGAAGTGATTTTTGTTCGCCGGCTGTGAACTGCCGTGGATTCGGTGCGCCGTTCCGGAAGCCGGTCATCGCTCCTTTCCCGTCGCCGCCACAGGCCTTAACAATCCATTGACGGCGGCTGCGCGAGTCGAGCGCGCCGTCGGGGCCGCTCCGTCCGGGGTGGCATGTCCCCCAAGGTTGTCTGGCCGGGTTTGGTGTGCGACGATCACGTTCTGTTCGCGCCCGAGAATCCGATTCGTCATGGGTAATGAGGAGAGCGAACGAGAATGGCTGTAGCGGCGCGCGCCATCACCGGGCAGGAGCAGGCCTATCGGTCGCCGCCCCAGAACATCGAGGCCGAACAGGCGCTGCTCGGCGCGATCCTGGTGAACAACGAGGCGTTCTACCGGGTCTCGGATTTCCTCGAGGCGACGCACTTTTTCGAGCCGGTCCACCGCAATATCTACCAGGTGGCAGGCGAGCTGATCCGGGCCAACAAGGTCGCCAACCCGGTCACCATCAAGACCTTCCTCCCGGCCGACCTCGCGATCGGCGAGATAACGCTCAACCAGTACCTCGCCCGCCTCGCCGCCGAGGCGACCACCATCATCAATGCCGAGGACTATGGCCGCAGCGTCTACGACCTCGCGCTCCGCCGCGCCCTGATCGGCATCGGCGAGGACATGGTCAACGTCGCCTATGACGCGCCGGTCGAGATGGCGCCGCGCGAGCAGATCGAGGAGGCCGAGCGCCGTCTCTACGAAGTCGCGGAAAAGGGTCAGGTCCAGCAGGGGTTCCAGAGCTTCGGCTCGGCGCTCGTCACCGCCATCGACATGGCCAGCGCCGCCTACAAGCGCGACGGCCATCTGTCGGGCATCGCCTCCGGCCTCACCGACCTCGACCGGCTGATGGGCGGCCTCCAGCACTCGGACCTCGTGATCATCGCCGGCCGCCCGGGCATGGGCAAGACGTCGCTGGTCACCAACATCGCCTTCAACGTCGCCAATGCCTGGCGCGGCGAGGTGCAGCCCGACGGCACCATGAAGACCGTCAATGGCGGCATCGTCGGCTTCTTCTCGCTGGAGATGAGCGCCGAGCAGCTCGCCACCCGCATCATCGCCGAGCAGGCCCAGGTGTCCTCGTCCGACATTCGCCGCGGCCGCATCACCGAGGCCGAGTTCTCGCAGATCGCGCAGGCCGCGCAGCGCATGAACCAGGTGCCGCTCTACGTCGACCAGACCGGTGGCCTCAGCATCGCCCAGCTCACCGCACGCGCCCGGCGGCTCAAGCGCCAGCGCGGCCTCGACCTCCTGATCATCGACTACATCCAGCTTCTCCAGGGCAGCAGCAAGAAGGGCGACAGCCGCGTTCAGGAGGTCACCGAGATCACCAACCAGCTCAAGGCGCTGGGCAAGGAGCTGAACGTTCCGGTGCTCGCCCTCTCCCAGCTCTCGCGACAGGTCGAGAACCGCGACGACAAGCGCCCCCAGCTCTCCGACCTCCGCGAGTCCGGTTCGATCGAGCAGGACGCCGACGTGGTGCTCTTCGTCTATCGCGAGGAGTACTATCTGCGCAGCAAGGAGCCCAAGGAAGGCACGCCCGAGCACCTGACCTGGCAGACCGAGATGGACCAGGTGCACGGCATCGCCGAAGTGATCATTGGCAAGCAGCGCCATGGCCCGACCGGCACGGTGCGGCTATGGTTCGAGGATCGCTTCACGCGGTTCTCGAATCTGGCGGATGCCGACCGTCTGCCGCCCCACGTCTGAGGAAGCTTGCCATGATCTTCAAGGCCCTGTTCGGGCGCAAGGACGACGCCGCGGGCAAGGGCCCCGCCGTTGGCGGCACCAAGGAGCTGCTCACCCTTGCGCAAGCTGTCGACGTGCCGCCCGAGCGGGCCTTCCAGGTCTTCGTCGACGAGATCGACCGCTGGTGGCCGCGCGACTACACCTGGGCGCGGGACAATCTCGCCGAGATCGCCATCGAGCCCAAGATGGGCGGCCGCGCCTATGAGCGTGACAAGGCCGGCGGCGAGCAGGTCTGGGGCAAGGTGCTGTCGTTCGACCGGCCGCACCATATCGTCATCGCCTGGCAGATCTCGCCCGAGCGCACAGCCGAGGACAGCGAATCGACATCGAGCCGCCTCGACGTCCGCTTCTCCCCGCTCGACGGTGGCCGCACCAACGTGCTGATCGTGCATCGCGACTTCTTCCGCCACGCCGGCGATTGGGAGAAGTACCGCAACGACATGGCCGGAAAGAGCGGCTGGCCGATGCTCATCGCCGCCTATGCCAGGGCGGCGACGCCGGCCTAGGGGACATCGTCATGGACGATCCGTCGATGGTGGCCGGACGGCTGAAGATCGACCTCGCGGCGCTCGTCGCCAACTGGCGCGCCATGGCGGGCCGCGCGGGTGGCGCCACGACCGCCGGCGTCGTCAAGGGCGATGCCTATGGCATGGGCATCGAACCGGCGGTTTCGGCGCTTCGCGCCGCCGGCGGCGCCGGCGTGTTAGTAGCCCTGCCCGGGGGGGGTGTG
>JAEVZM010000303.1 GCA_023392225.1 Pseudomonadota bacterium | reverse complement strand
GCGGAGGCCTCCGCACGCCCTGGGCCGGTGAATGGGCGATGGACTTCCGGGATGGCGCCGTGGAATGGACCTCGCGCGATCAGTTCGTGGACGGGCACGGCCCGGACCGGCTGTCCATCCGCCGGCTCGGCGAGGCCGCAATTCCCCAGGGGCTGCCCGATGTGCCCTATCTCGACCGGATCGGCACGCTAAACGCCACTTGCCGGATGATCGAGACGGCAATCGCACCGCCGCACTTCTCGTCCGGGGCCGACAACCTGATGAGCCTTGCGCTGGTGTCGGCGTCACTCCTCTCGGCGTCGCGGGACGGAGCCTGGACCGAGATCACCGAGGTACTCGAGACCTGATCGCCACGCCATTTCCGCGGCACGCAAAGCCGCGCTACAGTCGCTCCCGAGCCGGAGTCGGCTTCGAGAGGGGACAAGCACGATGAACGAACAGACAAAGGCGATCGTCACCTGGATCATCATCGGCCTCGTCGCCGGCTTCATTGCCAGCCTGATCGTCGGTGGTGGCGGCGGGATCATCGGCTGGCTGATCGCGGGTCTCATCGGCTCGATCGTGGGCGGCTTCCTGGCGCGGCAGCTCAATCTCAAGCTCAACACCGGGAGCGTGCTGGTCGACCAGATCATCATCTCGGTGATCGGTGCGATCATCGTGATCATCATCGCCCGCATCATCACCTGAGACGCCGGGGAAACCTCGGCCGAAGGGTTGAGCGGGTCGCCAGCGAGGGTTGCGGGCACCGCAATGGTGATGCGCCGGAGAATGACCTATATGGTGCCGGAGACAACGGACTTGCGCACAGGAAAGCCCATTCGCTGATGGTCGTCCTCATCGACACGCTCGAGAGCCGGGGCAGCCGGCCGCGCCACCCGGAGAAGGAGCACCGGCCCGACGCGCCGGTCCTGCGGAAGCCGGACTGGATCCGCGTCAAGGCGCCGGGCTCGCCGGTCTATCGCGAGACCACGGGGATCGTGCGCGAGCACGGCCTCGTCACGGTCTGCGAGGAGGCGGGATGCCCCAATATCGGCGAGTGCTGGTCGAAGAAGCACGCCACCTTCATGATCATGGGTGACACCTGCACCCGTGCCTGCGCCTTCTGCAACGTCCGCACCGGCCTGCCGGGACCGCTCGACGCCGACGAGCCGGCCAAGGTGGCCGACGCCACCGCCAAGCTCGGCCTCGAGCACGTGGTCATCACCTCGGTCGACCGGGACGATCTCACCGATGGCGGCGCCGCCCATTTCGCCGAGACGATCCGCGCCATTCGCGGGGCAAGCAAGGCGACCATCGAGATCCTGACGCCGGACTTCCTCCGCAAGGACGGAGCGATCGAGGTCGTGGTCGCGGCCAAGCCCGACGTCTTCAACCACAATCTCGAGACGGTGCCCTCAAAGTACCTGAAGGTCCGGCCGGGCGCCCGCTACTTCACCTCGCTCCGCCTGCTCCAGCAGGTGAAGGAGCTCGACCCCACGATGTTCACCAAGTCGGGGATCATGGTCGGCCTCGGCGAGGAGCGGAACGAGGTGCTGCAGCTAATGGACGACCTCCGGGCCGCCAATGTCGACTTCCTGACCATCGGCCAGTACCTGCAGCCGACGCGGAAGCACCATCCCATCGCCCGCTACGTGACGCCGGAAGAGTTCAAGGCCTACGAGACGATCGCCTATGCCAAGGGCTTCCTGATGGTCTCGTCGAGCCCGCTGACCCGCTCGTCGCACCATGCCGGCGAGGATTTCGCCCGGCTCCGGGCCGCCCGCCTCGCGCGCCAGGGCAACTGAGGCCGGATCGGCCCTGTCATGCCGCAGTTCACCACGACGCGCCGGGTCAGGCATAGCGCCACCGACATGTTCGACCTCGTCGCCAATGTCGAGGCCTATCCCGGCTTCGTGCCGCTGTGCGAAAGCCTGGTCGTCCATTCGCGCCGGCAGGACGGCGAGCGCGAGATCCTGGTGGCGACCATGACCGTCGCCTACAAGTTCATCCGCGAATCCTTCACCACCAAGGTGGTGCTCGACCGGCCGGCGATGTCGATCCGGGCCGAGTATCTCGACGGGCCGTTCAAGTATCTTGAGAACGTCTGGCGGTTCGAGCCGCACGGCCGCGGCGACTGCGTTGTGCATTTCACCATCGACTACGAGTTCCGGTCCTCGGCCCTCGGGCTGATGATGGGCGCCGTCTTCGACCGCGCGTTCCGGAAGTTCACCGAGGCGTTCGAGGCGCGCGCCGACGCCGTCTACGGCGTGGTGTAGGCCGCCTTCACCATCTCCAGCGCCGCCTTGACGGTGGCGAGGCGGACGGCGGAGCGGCCGATGTCGCCGAAGCGGTGCTCGGCATGAACGGTCGGGCTGCCGCGGACCGCGACGGCGAAGTGCACCAGCCCGACCGGCTTCCCGGCCGATCCGCCGCCGGGCCCGGCGATGCCGGTGACGGCGACGGCGATGTCGGCACGCGAGGCGCCAATCGCGCCCTCGGCCATGGCGATCGCGACCTCGCGGCTAACCGCGCCAACCGCGCCGATCGTCTCCGGGGCGACGCCAAGCATCCCGGTCTTGGCCTCGTTCGAATAGGTGACGAAGCCGCGGTCGACGAC
>JAEVZM010000283.1 GCA_023392225.1 Pseudomonadota bacterium | reverse complement strand
ACCGGCCTGGGCCGGCCCAGTCGACCCGCGGCTTCTCGTTGAGGGCAAGACCGCTGTAGATCCCTTGGTAGCGCTCGACGTAATCGCGCACGCCGCCCGGCGCATTGAGATCGATCGTCTCGAACGGCCCGATGAACGACCAGCGGAGCGCCAGCCCGTCGCGGAGGCCGATATCGACGTCCTCGACGCTGGCATAGCCCTCGGCGACCAGGCGGAACGCCTCCTCGAGCAGCGCGCCCTGGAGGCGGTTCATGAGGAAGCCGCCGATCTCGCGCTTCATGACGATCGGCGCATTGCCGATCGCGCGGAGGGTCTCGGCCGTCCGCCGGACCGTCTCCTCGGAGGTCCACGGCGCCGGGACGACCTCCGCGGCCGGGATCAGGTAGGGCGGATTGATCGGATGGGCGACGATGCAGCGCGCACGGCCGGGCAGGTCCTCGGTGAAGGTCGAGGGCAGGAGCGCCGAGGTCGAGCTGGCGATCACCGCGTCGGCCGGCACCACCGCATCGAGCTTGCGAAAAACCTCGCGCTTGGTGTCGATCTGCTCGAACGTGTTCTCCTGCACGTGTGCGACGCCCTCGACCGCCTCCTCGAGCGCGGCGACCGGCGTGATCCGGGCCAGCACGTCCTCGGGCTTGCCGCCGTTGAGCAGGTCGGCTGCCGCAAGGTCCGGCAGCAGCCCGGCGATGTAGGCCTTGCCCTTCTCCGCCGCGGTGGGGTCCTGGTCCCACATCCGCACGCGATTGCCGGCCCGGGCGTGGGCGATGGACCAGGCGCGGCCGATGAAGCCGCTACCGATGATGGCGATATCCGTCATGAGAGTTCTCCGTGTGGACCCTGCGATGGCGCGCGGGGCGGCCGCGCACCATCGACTGCATTTCCTATCGGCGCTCGCGCAGCGCGATCACCGCGCCGAGGATCACCATTCCGTAGATGATCGAGCGGACCGAGGTCGGGAAGGTCGTTCCGGCCAGCAGGATCTGTAGCGACGTGAGGAGAAGCGCACCGCCGAGGATGCCGGCATAGTTGCCGCGGCCGCCGGTGATCAGCGTGCCGCCGACGACCACCGCTGCGATCGAGGGCAGGAGATAGTCGTCGCCCATGCCGAGGCTCGCCTGGCCCGAGAGGCCGGAGAGCAGCACGCCGACCAGCGCCGCGCAGAGGCCGGAGAGCATGTAGACGGCGACGATGGTGCGATTGACCGGAACGCCCGAGAGCACCGCCGCGCGCGTGCTGTTGCCGATGGCATAGACCCGGCGCCCGAACGGCGTGCGGGAAAGGAGCAGCGCCGCGACCACGGCGAAGGCGATGAAGAACAGCACCACCGGCGTCACGCCGAGGACCTTCGAGGTCATGAAGTGGCGCAGGATCGGCGCGGCGAAGCCGTCCGGCGTGCCGTCCGAGTAGAGCAGCGAAGCACCCTGCAGGATGCCGTTCATCGCCAGCGTCATGACGATCGGAGACAGGCCGAGCAGCACGATCCCCATGCCGTTGAGGAAGCCGATCAGCAGCCCGACCGCCAGCACGAACGGGATGACGTAGAGGAGGTTGGCGTCCTGGCCCGCCGCCATGCCGCTGACCAGGATGCCGGCGAGCGCGATCGTCCAGGGCAGCGACAGGTCGAGGCCGCCGGTCAGGATCACCGCGCCCTGCCCGAGCGCCAGGATCGCGAGGAACGAGGTCAGCACCAGGAGCGTGTTGTAGTAGTTGAAGCTGAAGATCGTGTTGCCGAGCACCGCCTCGGTGGCGATGAGCACCAGCACGAAGCAGACATAGGCCGGCACCGCGATCATCACGGCGCCATGGTTGCGCTTGAGCCAGGACTCGGTAGCGGGCGACGACGCCGGCGCCTCGCCCGGCAGGGCGATCGAGAGGGGGGTCGCGCCGAAGCCGTGCTGGCTCGGCAGGAGCCTGGCCTGCCAGGCCGACAGCCGGGTGAAGGCGCTCCTGAGGTTCGCGGCGAGCGCCGAGCGGCGGTGCAGCGCCCCGACCAGGACAGCGAGCAGGAGGATCGTGCTCTCGGCGATGGTCGAATAGTAAGCCGAGACGTTCATGATGAGCAGGATGTTCACCATGAGGATGAGGACGAAGGCGCCGACGACCGAGCCGACGAGCCCGCCGCGGCCGCCGCCGAGCATGGTGCCGCCGACCACCACCGCCGCGAACATCTGGAGCAGCATCGGATTGCCAACCAGTGGATCGCCGGCGCCGGTCTGGGCGCTGATCGAGACCCCGGCGAGGCCGTAGAAGCCGCCGGCGATCACGTAGGTGAGGAACTTGGTGCGGCGGGTCGAGATGCCGGCCGCATGGGCGCTCTCGCCGTCGCCACCGACCGCATAGAGCGAGATGCCGAACGGCGTCGACTTCAGCCAGAACCAGAAGACCAAGCAGACGAGGATCAGCGCACCGGCCATCGGCAGCACGTTCGGCACCAGGTCCGAGAACATGAACTCGTAGAGCGAGATGTCGATCATGCCCCCGGGCTTGTCCATCACCAGCAGCGTCACGCCCTGGAGGATGAACATGGTGGCGAGCGTCACCACGATCGGCTGGAGCCGGAAGAAGGCGATGAAGAAGCCGTTGAACATGCCGACGGCGGCGCCGATGCCGATGCCGATCAGGAAGAGGAGCAGCGGCGAGGTGACCGCGCCTTCCGGCAGGCTCGCCAGCGACACGTTGACGAGCGAGACCACGGCACCGGCCGAGAGGTCGAAACCGCCGGAGAGGATCACGATCGTCTGGCCCATGGTGGCGATGGCCAGCGTCGTGCCGCCGGTGACGATCTGCGAGACATCGTAGTACCCGAGCGGCGTCGCAGAGACACCGGCGACCACCGCCATCAGGACGAACAGGGCGATGAAGGCGGTGATCAGGCCGCGATGCCGCTCGAAGCGGAAGCGCGACGGCGACAGGGCCGGGGTGGCCACGGGCCGGGCGGCGGTGGTTGCCTGCATCGTCATGTCAGGCCGCGGCCCCGAGCGCGGCCGCGAGGATGTTCTCCTCGGTCAGCGCATCGCCTGCGAGCTCGGAGACGATCTCGCCGCCATAGAAGACCAGGGTCCGGTCGGCGAGGTGGACCAGCTCGGGGATCTCGGTCGAGTAGAAGATCACCGCTCCCCCCGCCTCGGCATAGGTGCGCATCATCTGGTAGATCTCGTTCTTGGTGCCCACGTCGATGCCGCGCGTCGGATCATAGACGAGAAGCACCCGTGCCTCGGTCAGCAGCCACTTGGCGATGGCGATCTTCTGCTGGTTGCCGCCCGAGAAGGATTCGACCGGCATCCACTCGGCCCGGTCGGCGACGTTGATCTGGCGGAAGGCGCGGCGCACGGCGGCGCTTTCCTTCTTGCGGTCGATCAGGCCGAGCCGGGCGAAGCGGCCGACGATCGGCATGGTGGCGTTGACGGTGCCCGACAGCTTGAGGAATAGGCCCTCGGTCTTGCGCTCCTCCGGCACCAGGCTGATGCCGATATGGGCGGAGATCGCGTCGCGCGGCGAGGTGAAGACCATCTTCTGGCCGCTCACCTCGAGATGACCGGACTTCAGCGGGATGTCGCCGAACAGCGACAGGAACATGTCGAGCTGGCCCATCCCCTGGAGGCCGGCGACGCCGAGGATCTCGCCCTCGCGCACCGCGAAGCTGGCGTTGCGGAGCTTGCCGTCGGTCGCCGCGTTGCGGGCTGCGATGACCTCCTTGCCGAGCTCATGCCGGATCTTGGTGCGCGGCGGGAAGGAGTGGATCAGCGAGCGGCCGGCGATCATGCGCACCACGTCCTCGTCGGCGAAGTCGGCAACCGGCCCCGAGCCGATGCGCTTGCCACCGCGCAGGATCGTCAGCTCGTCGCAATAGTCGCGGACCTCACGGAGGCGATGCGAGATGAAGATCACCGTGGTGCCGAGCGCCTTCTGGCGGCGGATCATCTCGCCCATCCAGTCGACGTCGGGGCCGGAGAGCGCAGAGGTCGGCTCGTCGAGGAGCAGGATCCGGGGCTTGCGATAGAGCGCGCGGGCAATCTCGATCTTCTGGCGCACGGCGAGGTCGAGGTCGCCGATCTCGTCGTCCAGGGCGAAGCCGCCGAGCCCGATGTCGGCGAAATGGCGGGCGACCGCCTGGCGCGCCTGGCCGCGGCGCACCATGGCGAGCGGCGACAGCGGGCAGCGCGGAATGAGCATGTTGTCGAGGACGGTCATGTTGCGCAGGAGCGTCATCTCCTGGAACGCCGTCTGCACGCCGTGGGACTGGGCGGCCAGCGGCGAGCGCAGCGACACCACCGAGCCGTCGATGCGGATCTCACCGGTATCGGGCGCGACCAGCCCGGAAAGCATCTTGACCAGCGTCGACTTGCCGGCGCCGTTCTCGCCGAGAAGCGCGTGCACGGTGCCCGGCTGCACATCGACCGTCACGTCGTCGAGCGCCACCGTGGGGCCATAAGCCTTGCTCACGCCCGCAACGGCGACGGCCGGCCTCTCCTGCGGCATCCCTGTCCTCCCGGGAATTCCAGATGTTGAGGGCCCTGCCCGCAGCCGCTTCCGGCCGCGGGCAGGGCAGAGCATCAAAGGTCGGGCTGGCCGACGAGCGCGGCCTGCAGACCCGTCTCCGGGGTCAGCTCAGAGTAGATCGAGGCGAACCAGCCCGGATTCGAGATGATCGCCGGCTGGAAAACGTTGCAGCCTTCCGACATCTCCTTCCAGGTGCCTTCCTGGCAGAGCTTGATGTTCTCGTTGGTGACGACGTTCTGCGCGACGTCGGTGAGCATCGGCACGTCCTTGCCCTCGAGCTTGTCGACGGCGAGCTTCAGGGCGAGCGCGCCGGTGAAGTTCTGCGAGCCCGACGACCAGCGCTTGGCGCCCATCGGACGGTAGGTGCCGTCGCCGCCCTCGACCTCGGTGCCGACCGGCAGCATCTGGATGCGGCCGCCGTTGGAAGCCTCACCGGCGCAAGGACGGATCTCCTCGTCCTTGATGCCCGCTTCGCTCTGCATCGAATTGGCGGTGAAGCAGCCGGCCTGCATCCACAGGCCGTCGATGTCGTCCCAGCCGCGGGTGGCGAGGATCTTGGAGAGCTCGGTGCGGGCCACCGCCTGGCTCCACATGCCGTTGGCCTCGGCGACGACCTCGATGTCGGGATGCTTGTCGAACACCGCCTTGGCGCCCTCGATGCGGAGCGCGTCGACGGTCGTGCCCGGCACGCCGTTGATCATCACGACCCGGCCCTTGCCGCCGAGCTGCTCGACGAGCCATTCGGCCGACTTGGTGCCCCAGTCGAGCTGGTCGATATGGACGTTGTAGGCGCAGGGCTCGGTGATGATCGAATCGTAGGCGATGACCATCACGCCCTTGGCGCAGGCGTTCTTGACGGCGCCGTTCAGCGCGGTGGGCGAGATCGGATAGACGACGATCGCGTCGGCACCGGCCTGGACCATCGAATTGATCTGCTGGATCTGCTTCTGGGCGTTCGGGCCCGCCACCTGGACCTTCAGGTCGACCTTGTCGGCGTAGTTGGGATGCGCCGCCATGGCCTTCAGCATGTTGGCGGCCTCGGCCTGCCAGTCGTTACCGATGTAGCTCATGCTGAGATAGATGTTGAACTTCTCGTCCGCTGCCGACGCCGGCGCGACGAGGGCGGTGGTGCCCAGCGCGAGCACGGCCGCCGCGGCCATCCCCCTGACAAAGGTCTTCATGGCGTTCTCTCTCCCTTGGCCGCGTATCTCGCGGCAGGCATCGTTGACCAGATCGGAGAGCGCCCTGGAGAAGGGTTTGAGAATCCCGCGACGCGCCCGCCCCTCAAAGCGAACGCATCCTGCCGGGGCGACAGCCCCGCCCGGATCGACGTCGATTCCAACTTCCTCCCTCGGGGCGCGGTTCCTCCAACCGCTCCCATTGCTGCAGCTCGCAGCAGTGCCAAAGAAAGCGACGGCCTCCGGCCCTGTCAAGTTTTATCTATGATGCGTGATCACAGATAAAACTTGCTGTTTCCTTCCAGCCGCGCGCGCCGTAGATTCGCTAACTGGGGGAGACGGGGCGTCGCGTGACGTTCTGGACCACGGGCCGGAAAGCGTTTACCGAGCAAGCGATGGACAAGCTGACGCCAGTCGACATCACCACGCTGCAGGAGCGGGTCTATCTGAGACTGCGCGCCGCGATCTCGCAGGGAGATTTCGCGCCCGGCGAGGTTCTCACCATCCGGACGCTGGCGACCTCGCTGGGCACGAGCGCCATGCCGGTTCGCGAGGCGCTGCAACGCCTGGTCGCCGAGAAGGCTCTGAACCAGCAGTCGAACCGGAGCATCGTCGTCCCGCCCTTCACCGTCGAGGGCCATCGCGAGCTGATCTCGATCCGGACCACGATCGAGTCCTTCGCCACGCGCCGCGCGGTGCTGCGCGCGGACAAGGACCTGGTGGATCGCCTCCGCAAACAGAACGCGAAGATGCGCGTCGCCATCGAGAAGAACGAAGCCGAGAAGGTGCTCGACGCCAACCGCGCCTTCCACTTCACGCTCTATGCCGGCTCGCAGATGCCGCAGCTGCTCGACGTCATCGAGGGGCTGTGGCTGCGCACCGGCCCCTATCTCGGCGCGGCCATCCGGGTGATTCCCGGGGCCGACCAGCACTTCCTCAACGGCACCCGGATCCACGAGCGGGTGATCCAGGCGATCGAGCGGCGCGATGCCGCTGCCGCCGGCCGGGCGCTGTCGCTCGACCTGTGGTTCACCGCCCGCCGCTTCCGCCCGGTCATGTCGCAACTGAACAGCCCGTCCGGAACCCCCTTCGTCCGGCGCCGGCAGACGCAGCCGGCGTAACCGGCACGATCACCCCCCGAAGAGACGGCGCGGTCTCGCGCCCGGCAAGCAGACCTGTCGACGAGCGCGCCGAAGCCGGCACCTACCGGCACGGCCGCCCTCATCGTGACGGCGCGCACTTCGCGCCATCCCCCAAGCGATGGAACGCCGTTCCCCGCACGATCTGCGGACTCCGTTGGCATTGTACTTTTGCCTATGTTAAAGAACAAAAGTACGAAACACCCTCGAGGACGTGAGAATGCCCAAGGAGCTCATCGTCGACCCCGCGGTCACGCGGCGGCGCGAACAGGTCGTGTTCAACCCGATCCCGGTCCACGCCTACGATACCCCGATCGCGGAGGAGCGGACACGGCTGGGCGACCGACGGCTGGTCGACATCCTCCGGCACATGCTGATCATCCGCGAGTTCGAGACGATGCTCGGCGATTTCAAGGCGCGCGGCGCCTACTCGGGCATCGAGTTCGTCTACAAGGGACCGGCGCATCTGTCGGTCGGCCACGAGGGGGCGGCGGTCGGTGCCGCCCTGCCGCTGTCGCCGCGCGACCACATCTTCGGCAGCCACCGCAGCCATGGCGAGTTCATCGCCAAGGGCCTCTCCGCCATCGACAAGCTCGACGAGCGGCAGCTGATGAACATCATGGAGGTCGAGCAGGACGGCCGCATTCTTTCCGCCGTGCAGCGCTTCCTCAAGCCGAGCAATGAACGGGCGCTGGCCGAGAGCTTCATGCTGTTCGGCTTCCTCAGCGAGATCTTCATGCGGGGGACCGGCTTCAACGGCGGCATGGGCGGCTCGATGCACGCCTTCTTCCTGCCCTACGGCGCCTATCCCAACAACGCCATCGTCGGCGCTTCGGCCGGCATTGCCACCGGCGCGGCGCTCCGCAAGAAGCTCGCCCGCGAGGGCGGCATCACCGTCGCCTTCGCCGGCGACGGCGCCACCGGCTGCGGTCCTGTCTACGAGGCGTTCAACTTCGGCGCCATGGCGCAGTACGACCGGCTGTGGCCGGAGCCCTACAAGGGCAACCCGCCGGTCCTGTTCTTCTTCACCAACAATTTCTACGCCATGGGCGGCCAGACGCGCGGCGAGACCATGGGCTGGGACCGCCTGTCGCGGATCGGTGCCGGCGTCAGCCCGACCAACCTCCATGCCGAGACCGTCGACGGCGCCAATCCGCTGGCGGTGATCGATGCCGTCACCCGCAAGCGCGCCCTCCTCGAGGAGGGCAAGGGCCCCGCCCTCCTCGACGTCGAGACCTACCGCATCTCGGGCCACTCGACGACCGACGCCAATGCCTACCGCACCCGCGACGAGATCCAGGCCTGGAGCCCGTACGACCCGATCGCCGTGCACGCGCTGGCGCTTCGCGAGGCCGGTATCCTCGGCGAGGCCGAGGAGGAGACGCTCCGCAACGAGATCAAGGAGCTGATCCGCACGGTCACCGCCGCTGCCGTGAACCCAGAGGCGGCGCCGATCGTCGACATCGCGGCGCGGCCGACGCTGATCGGCGGGCTGATGTTCTCGCACCGGTCGCACGAGCTCGGCGAGCCCGACCCGGCGCTGGTCGAGGCGGCGGAGAAATCCTCCCATCTCCGCCAGCTCGGCAAGAAGAGCCGCACCGCGACCGGCCCGGACGGCGCCAAGCTCTCGCCGATGCGGGCGATCACCGTCCGCGACGGCCTGTTCGAGGCGGTGCTGCACCACTTCCTGCACGACCCCGCGCTCGTCGCCTATGGCGAGGAGTGCCGCGACTGGGGCGGCGCCTTCGGCGTCTATCGCGGGCTCGCCGACATCCTCCCCTACAACCGGCTGTTCAACTCGCCGATCTCGGAGGCGGCGATCGTCGCCACCGCCATCGGCTATGCCATCGAGGGCGGCCGGGCGCTGGTCGAACTGATGTACACCGACTTCATCGGCCGCGCCGGCGACGAGATCTTCAACCAGCTCGCCAAGTGGCAGTCGATGTCGGCCGGCGCGCTCAAGCTGCCGGTGGTGCTCCGCTCCTCGATCGGCAGCAAGTACGGCGCCCAGCACTCGCAGGACTGGACCGGCCTCGTCGCCCACATCCCCGGCCTCAAGGTGGTCTACCCGGCGACGCCCTATGACGCGAAGGGGCTGCTCGCCTCCGCGCTCGCCTCGGACGACCCGGTGGTGTTCTTCGAGAGCCAGCGGCTCTACGACACCACCGAGCAGTTCCGCGCCGAGGGCGTGCCGACCGACTACTACCGCGTGCCGATCGGCGTGCCGGACGTGAAACGCGAGGGCAGCGACGTCACCATCCTCACCGTCGGCCCCTCGCTCTATGCCGCGGTCGCCGCCGCCGAGGAGCTGCAGCGCGACCAGGGCATCTCGCTCGAGATCATCGACGCCCGCTCGCTGGTGCCGTTCGACTATGCGCCGGTGCTCGCCTCGGTGAAGAAGACCGGCCGCATCCTCCTCGTCTCCGAGGCCAGCGAGCGCGGCTCGTTCCTCCAGACGCTCTCGGCCAATATCAGCCGCTTCGCCTTCGGCGACCTCAAGGCGCCGCCGCGCGTGCTCGGCTCCCCCAACTGGATCGTGCCGGGCGCGGAGATGGAGTCGACCTACTTCCCGCAGGCCCACGACATCATCGACGTGGTGCGCGGCGAGCTGCTCGCCGAGGCCGGCTACAACCGGCGCGGCGTGCGCAACTGGGACGACCTCGAGCTCGCCCGCCTCGGGCTCTGATCTCCCATCCGGGGCGGCGGCGATGGCAAGGCTCAGGCGGACGGGGGGACAGGCACCGGCGACGGAAGACGCCGCGCTCCGCATCCGCGCCGCCTGGCTCTACTACAACCAGGGCCTCACCCAGAAGGAGGTCTCGGACCGGCTCGGCGTCTCGCGCGGCACCGTGATCCGGGTGCTGGCGGAGGCGGTCGAGCGCGGCGACGTCCAGATCTGGATCAATGCCGCGGAGACGACCGGCGTCGATCTCGGCGTCCGGCTCGAGGCCGCGTTCGGCCTCGACGAGGCGGTGGTGGTGCCAGTCGCCGACGGCGATGCGACGAAGGCGGTAGGGCTGGCGCTCGGCCAGTTCCTGTCGGAAGCGGTCGCCCCCGGCATGACCATCGGCGTCGGCTGGGGACGGACGCTGACCGCCTCCCTCCCCGCGCTCCGCCCGGCCCGCCACGAGAACACCCGCGTCGTGTCGCTGCTCGGCGGCATCGTCGAGGCGCGGACCGGCAATCCGCTCGAGTTCTCCTGGCGGCTGGCGAGCCAGCTCGGCGCCGACTGCTACCTGATGGTGGCGCCGGCGATCGTCGACTCGCCGGCGACCAAGCGCCGCCTGATCGAGAAATGCGGGCTCGACCGCCTGTTCGACATCGCGGCCGCGCTCGACCTCGCCGTGGTCAGCGTCGGCGACATCAGCCTCGCCTCCACCTCGCTCGCCGCAGCAATGATCGCGCCGGAAGAGCTGCGCGAGCTGGTCGGCCTCGGCGCCGTCGCCGACGTCCTGTCGAACTTCATCGCCGCCGACGGGACCAGCGTCGCCCACGACCTCAATCGCCGCGTGATGAGCATCGACCTCGAGACGATCGCCGGGGCCGGCCACGTCCTGATCGCCTCCGGCGGCGCCCACCGGGCCGAGGCCATTCGCGCCGCGATCCGGCGCATCGGCTGCAACACGCTGATCACCGACGAAGGCGCCGCGCGGGCGCTGCTGGCACTGGCCGAGGCCGAAGGCTGACGGCTCAGCCCCGCCGCACCGCCTCGAGATGGGCGCCGAAGCCGTCGCTCTCCATCAGCGCGCGGCAACGGGCGAAGCGATCGCGGGCATAGGCGGCGAAGTCCTCGGCCGGGTTCTCGTTGGCGAGCTGGATCAACCCCCAGAGCGTCCAGAGGAGGTCGCACATCGCCTTGTAGATGACCATCCGGCCGCGATCGAAGGCGCCGGCCTCGCGGCCGAAATAGGCGGTGAGCAGCGCCGCCTCGGCGTCGGCCGAGAGGTTGGCCTCGACCGCGAGGTCGCCGAGATCCCACATCGGGTCGTTCATGCCCGAGTATTCCCAGTCGACGATCCACATCCGCTCGCCGGTATCGAGGAAGTTCTCGGCGAGCGGATCGCAGTGGCAGGGCGCCAGCGCCACCGGGTGGGCGGCGAGCGCGGCGCGCACCGCCTCGGCATCCCTGAGGCCCTGATGGTAGCCCTCGGGTAGCGTGACGTCCCTGGTCGCGAGCACGCCGAGATAGGCGTCGATCATGGCGAACAGCTCGAAGCGGAAGTCGAACACCGCGCCACTGTCGTGGTGTTTTAGGAACGCCTTTCCGGCGCCCTCCCGGGCC
>JAEVZM010000236.1 GCA_023392225.1 Pseudomonadota bacterium | reverse complement strand
CGCCCGCGCGGGCCCCGCCCCCCCGGAGGCCGTGATGGTCGGCGGCGTCCTTGAAGGCGCCGATGTGGTAGCTCGCGTCCTCGGCAATGGTCGGCGTCGGCTCATCCAGTCGCGGATAGACGTGCCGCAGGAAATGCTCGACCGCTTCTGTGGGCGTCGCCGTCGTTCCGGCCTCGTCGTGCCGAGGCCCTTCCGGCCGGGGGCGCCACCAACCCGGTATGGAAAATCTGCCCAAGTGGGTGATGTCCGTCTAGAGGCTCTCGAGGAAGGCGCGGGCGGCGGCACCGTGTTCGGCGCGAAGCCGGGCGACGTCGATGCCGACCGGCTGGCCATCCACCACCTTCCAGTCGCCGGCGACCATCACGCGATCCGCGGCGTGGGCGCCGCAGAGCACCAGGGCGGCGAGCGGATCGCCGGCACCTGAGAAGCGCAGCTCGTCGAGGGTGTAGAGGGCGAGGTCGGCCTGCTTGCCGGTGGCGATACGGCCGATGTCATTACGGCCGAGCAGGCGCGCCGAACCCTCGGTTGCCCAGCGGAAGGCGTCGAAATGGGTGATCGAAGCGGCGTCGTAGGTCAGCCGGTTGATCATCAGGGCGTGGCGGACGCTCTCCATCAGGTTCGAGTTGGCGTTGGAGGCGGAGCCGTCGACGCCGAGGCCGACCGGTGATCCAGCCGCCTCGAGCTCGCGGGTGCGGCACTGTCCGGAGGCGAGCACCATGTTCGAGGTTGGGCAATGGCAGACGCCGACCCGGTTGCGGCCGAGGCGCCGGACCTCCTCGTCGTTGAAGTGGATGCCGTGCGCCAGCCAGACCCGCTCGTTCAGCCAGCCGCATTCCTCGAGATAGTCGACCGGCCGGCATTCGAAGTGGGCGAGGCAGTATTCGTTTTCGTCGCGCGTCTCGCCGAGATGGGTGTGGAGGCGGCAGTCATGCTTCTCGGCGAGGGCGGCCGAATCGACCATCAGCCGCTTGGTCACGGTGAACGGCGCGCAGGGCGCGAGCGCCACTTGCAGCATCGCGCCATCGCGGGTGTCATGGTAGCGCGACAGCACGCGCTCGCAGTCGGCGAGGATGGTGTCCTCGTCCTGGACCACCGCGTCGGGCGGCAGCCCGCCGTCCTTCTCGGAGAGGTTCATCGAGCCGCGGGTCAGCGTCATCCGGAGGCCGACGCGCGCCGCCTCCTCCGCCTGGATGTCCATCGCCTCCTCGAGGCCGGCCGGGTAGAGGTAGTGGTGGTCCGAGGCGCAGGTGCAGCCCGACAGGAGCAGCTCGGTGAGCGCCAGCCGCGTCGCCTGGCGGAACGCGTCCGGCGTCACGTTGCGGGCCCAGATCGGATAGAGCGCCTGGAGCCAGGGAAACAGCTCCTTGTTGATCGCCGCCGGGTGGGCGCGGGTCAGCGTCTGGAAGAAGTGGTGGTGGGTGTTGATCAGCCCGGGCAGCACGACATGGCGCGACGCGTCAAAGATCGTATCGGCCGGGGCGAGCGGCTCGGCGCCGGCCGGCACCAGCTCGACGATCCGGCCGTCCTCGACGACGATGCCCCGCTCCGCCCCCTCGGCGAGGATCGCGATCGGATCCCTGACCCATGTCCGCACGTTGTCACCCTCGTTCTGTGATCGCATCGACGGTAGGGTGCACTGCGGCATGTGACAAGCGCGCCGTGCTCCATTTCAGGCTATAGGAGCCGAGCCGGCCGCCTCCCACGGCCTCCCTCCGATTGCGAGCCAGAGCCGCCTCCGATGACAGCCCGATGGACCCTCGCCGCCTGCCTTCTCTGCCTCGCCGCGATGCCGGCCACGGCCCGCGACGCCGTGCGCTTCGGCACCAACTGGCTGGCCCAGGCGGAGCACGGCGGCTTCTACCAGGCGCTCGCCGACGGCACCTATGAGCGCTACGGCCTCGACGTCACCATCGTCCAGGGCGGCCCGCAGGGCGCGAACCGCATGCTGCTGCTCGGTGGCCAGGTCGAGTTCTACATGGCCGGCAACATGATCCAGCCGCTGCTTGCGATCCCGGAGGGGATCCCGATCGTCGAGGTTGCCGCGATCTTCCAGAAGGACCCGGCCGCGCTCCTCGTTCACCCGGATGCGCCGGTCGAGACCTTCGCCGACCTCGCCAGGCTCCCGACGCTGTTCATCTCCAAGGACAGCCTGGTCACCTGGTACCGCTGGACGATGGCCGCCTATCCCGGCTTCACCGCGGAGCAGGTGAAGCCGTACACCTTCAACGCCGCGCCGTTCATCCTCGATCCCCTCTCGGCGCAGCAGGGCTACGTCACTTCGGAGCCCTACGCGATCGAGACCGAGGGCGGTTTCACCCCCCGGGTCTTCCTGCTCGCCGATGCCGGCTTCGACACCTATTCGACCCTCATCGAGACCACCCGCGACATGGTCGAGACCCGGCCCGACGTCGTGCAGCGCTTCGTCGAGGCCTCGATCGTCGGCTGGCAGACCTATCTCCACGGCGACAATTCCAAGGGCAATGCGCTGATCCGCGCCGAGAACCCGGAGATGACCGAGGAACGCATTGCCGCCGGCGTCGCCGCGATGAAGGCCTACGGCATCGTGGAATCGGGAGAGGCCGAGACCGGTGGCATCGGCTGCATGAGCGAGGCGCGCCAGCAGGCCTTCTACGAAGCCATGGTCGCGGCCGGCGTCGTTCCCGCCGGCCTCGACATCAGCGAGGCCTACAC
>JAEVZM010000177.1 GCA_023392225.1 Pseudomonadota bacterium | reverse complement strand
CGCCCTACTCCTGGGCCGCGCCGCCGCCGACGACGCGGCCGACGCATCGCGTCGCACCTTCGAGGAAGGCGCGATCGCGGCGGCGCTGCCGACGGTGACGATCCCCGCCGACGAGCTCAAGGCCGGGATGCCGGTCGGCACGCTGTTCGTCAAGGCCGGCCTCGCCGGCTCGATCGGCGAGGTCCGGCGGGCCGTCGCCAATAACGCGATCAGCGTCAACGACGCCCGGGTCGCCGACCCGGCGCAGGCCTTCTCGAGCGCCGACGTCACCGCCGACGGCGTGCTGAAGCTCAGCTTCGGCAAGAAGAAGCACGTGCTGGTGAAGCCGGCCTGAGCCGGCCTCACCGGAACTCGAAGATCTGCCGGAATATCCCCGGCGCCACCGCCGAGAGCGGGTTGACGAACACGCGGGGGGCCTCGATCGGCCCCTCGACCTTGAAGGTGACGCCGATCAACCCCTCGCCGGCCTTGCCGCCGAGCACCTTGCCGACCACCGGCAGCCGGCTGAAGGCATTGTTGATGCCGAACAGTGGGATGTAGGTTCCGTTGATCGACATGGTCGAGGCGACGAGGTCGAACACGCCCTTGAAGGTCGCGCCCATGGCCGTGCCGCGGAGGAACGCGTCGTCGATGAAGATCTGCTCGCCGGTGTAGCGGAACACCCCGCTCAGCTCCTCGGCGTGCATCTTCTTGGTGTCGATCTTCTCGGTCTCCCCGGGCTTCGACCGCGAGATGACCTCGCGCATCGCCGGCTCGTCGAGAATGGCGAAATCGGTGATCGCGATCGTCCCGGCGAGCGGGCCGGTCGGCGAGGGTCGCTCGCCGCTGATCGTCAGCCGGCCGTTGCCGATCCGCTCGTAGATGTCGAGATACTGGAAGACGGCGCCGGCATTGCCTGCCGTCGCCTTGAGCGAGGCGTGCGAGAGCTCGTCGACATAGGCGAGCGACAGGCCCCCCCCGGCAAGCGTGCCATTGACGGTGAGCTTCCGCGGCACGTCGTCCCTGGTCGCGAACGAGATATCCGCATCGCTGATGGCGCGATTGCCGAAGCCGCGGAGCTTGCCGACCTTCGCCGTCACCGACAGGTCGATACTGTCGCCTCCGGCGTCGCCGCCGTCATCCTCCTTGAGGTCCGCGATGATGCCCCGCACGTCGAAGGACGCGCCCTCGGCCCGGACGGAATAGCCCTTGCCGTCGCGCGCGATGGCCAGCGAGAGGTCGTCGCCCGGCTGGAGGTGGAAGTGCTCGAGCCGCGCCGAGACGAGGCCGTCGGCATCGCCGATCTCGGCCGAGCCGACGAAGCCGAAGCCGTCGCCGGCGAACGCGATGTTCTCGACCCGCGAGCCGCCCTCGATCGCGCGGAGATCGAAGCGCATCGTCGCCGGCGTGCCGGGCTCCTTGGTCCAGCCGAGCCCCGGGATCGTCAGCCGCGCCTGGCGGAGGTCGAGGTCGTAGTGCTGGCCTGCGCCATCGGCGAGGCTCCGCACCTCGGCACCGATCGTGCCCGAGACGATGTCCTCGATGTCGAGGCCGAGGCGAAGCCGCGCCTCCCGGTCGAGCACCAGCGATGCGGTCTGCTGGGCGCCCGGCGCATCGCTGCCGTCGCTTGCGAGCGGCTGGGCGAGGCTCACCGCCGCCATGACGCCGTCGATCTCGGCGGTGCCGTTGACCGAGACGCCCGCGGGCGCGACCTCGATGGTGAGGTCGCCGTTGCGGAAGCGCCGCCCGTCGATCGGCTTGGCGCTGCCAAGTCCCTCGCCGCGCACCGTGACCTTCCACACCGCGTCCCCCTCCAGGGCGAGCACCAGTGGCACCCGCACCGAGACCGTCGCTTCGCCCTTGCCGGAGAGATCGGCCGGCGCGAGGTCGCGCC
Source organism: Pseudomonadota bacterium (assembly GCA_023392225.1). Classification (GTDB taxonomy): domain Bacteria; phylum Pseudomonadota; class Alphaproteobacteria; order Rhizobiales; family Kaistiaceae; genus Bauldia. Next base: position 4,696 of record JAEVZM010000177.1, on the reverse strand, counting down.
GGGCGAGCGCCCGGAACGGCTCGGCATCGGCGAGGCCACCCAGCGCGCTTGCCGTGCCGGTGGCCTGGACCTCGACCACACCCTCGGGAACCGGGGCGAAGACATCGTCGATGGCAAAGGCGCCATCGGTGACCTTGACCACGGCCCCCGACGGGGTGACCAGGTCGCCGGATTCGATGTCGACGCCGAAGGTCGGCCCGGCGAGCGTGGCATGGGCGACGCCATGGGTGACCGGAGGTAGGCCGCCGAAGGTGGCGACCGTCACGTCCTCGAGACGCAGGTCGAGGCGCAGGGCGTCCGGCGCGACGGTGGGCGGCTCCGGCCGGAACAGGACCCCGGCCGGCACCGCGGCGTCGAACCGCGCGGCGGCGATGCGGCCGCCGGAGATGTTGTCGAGCGCCCAGCGGCGCGCACCGGGCGCGACGAAGGGCGGCCACATCCGCTTCCAGGTGGCGATGTCCATCGGCGACAGCTCGGCCGCCGCCGAGAGCGACGGCGTCTCGCCGGTGAAGCCGAGGCGGATCGCACCGGCGAAGGTGCCGTCCGCGGTCTGGACCACCACGCGGTTGACGTCGAGCATGCGCGTCGCGAGATCGGCGCTGCCCGATATCTCGAGCTGCTGGACGGGCAGCGGCGGCTCGCCGCTGTCCCGGGCGGCGAGCGTCGCGTCACCGGACTCGAAGGCGAACATCATCCGGCCGCTGCCCTCGTCGCGGATGACGCCGGTGAAGGAGCCGCTGGTCGGCCCGAAATGGAGCGACGACGGCTCGACCACGATCTCGCCGGCCGCGCCATCCCAGCGGGCGCGGATGGTCGCCTCGTCGAGAAGGACCGCCTCGTCCGGGGTGCCGAAATCGAGCACGCCGGCACCGACGTCGAGACGGAGCGTGGCGTCGCGCATGCCGCGATCGTCGACGACGACATTGAGGTCGGCGTAAAGCGGGATCTCGGCGGCGGAGGAGGCAGCAAGGCTCGGCGCGAGATCCGCGACGGTCATCTGCGAGAAACCGGCGGACAGCACATGGTCGCCGGTCTCGGCCTCGATGCGCCGCGCGACGCTCGCCGACCACTCGCCGGACCAGCCGGTCGCGGTCAGCTTGGCCACGACCTCGCCGACATCGGCGTCGGCATGCCCGGTCAAGCCGACATTGCGGAACCGCCGGACATTGCCCGAGACCGTGTCGCGGATGGTGACGTCGCCGTGCCGGACGACAACCTCGACATGGCCGAGGCCGGTCGCCGCGAGGAAGCTGCCGACCGCCTGGTCGGCACGGGCGACGGCGTCGGCGAGCTGCGGCAGGCTCGGCAGCGGCTCGGCCGCCGCCGGCGCGTCGAGCGATGCGCCGCGCATCCCGGCGAGCCGGATGCGGCCGGCGTCGTCCTGGACGAGGACGATCCCGGGTCCCTCGACCTCGGCATGGGTGACCACCACCGACAGGCCGAGGAGGGAGAAGGCATCGAGGGCGAGGCGCGTCTCCGGCAGCGACAGCACCACCGTGCCGTCGGCATCGCGCACCGCGATCTCCTCGAGGTCGACGGCGAGGCCGAGGCTCGAGTCGAGGCGCATCACCGCCCGCCCGACGCTCACGGCGAGGTCGGGCCCGAGGCGCTCCGACAGTGCCGCCTCCACACGCTCGCGCACCAGCCCCACCTCCGTGGCGCCCGAGAAGACGATGGCGATGGTGACGGCAGCAATCAGCACGACCACGCCGGCGAGCGCGGCGAGCGCGATGAGGACGAGGCGGGGACCACGGCGGCGCCCGCCCGGAGCGGCAGAACCGGCGCGACGCGGCGCGACACCGGGTGGCGTCAAGATGCTGCTCCGAGGCAGGTCGGGAGAAGCGGGGGTGACCGCATGCTGCTTCCTACGGCTACGCTGGCAAGATTGGGCGGCGTCACCATCCGGAGCGACGACGTGCCGCCCGGTGCGACGCGACGCTTGCGCCGGCCACGCCCGCGCGCCATGAACGGAGCAATCGCGACGAAAGGAAGGCGACGATGAGCACTCTCAAGGAAGGCGACAAGGCCCCCGACTTCGAGCTCCCCACCGACAATGGCGGGACGCTGAACCTCTCCCATTTCCACGGCCGGAAGGTCGTCCTCTATTTCTATCCCAAGGACGATACCCCGGGCTGCACCACCGAGGCGATCGACTTCAGCGCCGCCCTCCCCGCCTTCGCGACGGCCGAGACCGTGGTGATCGGCGTCTCGCCCGACAGCGAGGCCTCCCACGAGAAGTTCAAGGCCAAGCACGATCTCGGCGTGATCCTCGCCTCCGACCCCGAGCGCAAGGTCATCGAGCACTACGGCGCCTGGGGCGAGAAGACGCTCTACGGCCGGAAGTCGATGGGCGTCATCCGCTCGACCTTCCTGATCGGCGCCGACGGGACCATCCGCCGCATCTGGCGGAACGTGAAGGTCAAGGGTCATGTCGCCGCCGTGCTCGCCGAGGCCGAGGTCACGACCTGAGGCATGTGAATTACGGTCAAATCCATCGGTGCCGCCAAGGATTTGTTAACCCTGTGATTCTTAACTCCACCGGACAGCGTACCCAGTCTGGTGGAGTGGCATGGCGACGGCACGTTCGAGCCAATACGAGTCCCGTCCTAAGAAACCGTCCTGCCGCATCTACATCGTCCGCCGGCAGACGATTCGCGAGATCAGGATACGCCCATGGGCATGGGCGCTCACGGCCCTCTTCGGGCTGATCTGCTTCGTCGCCTATATCGCGGCAACGGGCTACCTGGTGTTCCGCGACGACCTGCTCGCCGCCTCGCTGGCCCGCACGGCGCGCCAGCAGCAGGCCTATGAGGACCGGATCGCCGCACTGCGCGCCGACATCGACCAGATCTCCGGCAACCAGCTCCTCAACCAGGAGCAGTTCGAGGAGCGCCTGCAGGAGGTCGCGAACCGGCAGGCGACGATCGACCAGCGCAAGGAGATCCTCGCCAGCCTCGGCGTGGCTGCCGGCAAGGCCGGCCTCGCCCCGCTCCCCGATGGCGACGACGGCGACACCGACGAGATGACCACCGGCAGCATCGCGCCGGCAAGCGGCGAAGCCGGCGACACGATGCAGATCGTCCAGGCCTCGCTCGACTACGTCGCCGAGCATCAGGTGGCCTATATCGAGAAGGTCTCCGAGGAAGCCGGCGAGCGGGCCAAGCGCATCGCCGTGGTGCTGAAGGAGATCGGCCGCCCCCTGCCCAAGAGCGCCCGCAACCTCGATGCGATCGGCGGGCCGTTCGAGCCGATCCCGGCCGACGCCGATCCCGACACCTTCCGCGGCGGGGTCAAGGTCGCCCTCGCCCAGGTCGAGCAGTTCCAGAGCCTCCAGAAGACCGCAGCCGGGCTGCCGCTCTCGACGCCGATGAGCAAGGGCAGCATCACCAGCCGCTTCGGCGTCCGCACCGATCCCTTCCGGCGCCGCCCGGCGATGCACACCGGCATCGATTTCCGCGCGCCCACCGGGCAGGCAGCCCGGGCGACCGCCGCCGGCAAGGTGATCTCGGCCGGCTACGAGGGCGGCTATGGCAACATGGTCGAGATCGACCATGGCGGCGGCATCACCACCCGCTTCGCCCACCTCTCCAAGATCAGCGTCAAGAAGGGCCAGTCGATCGGGAAAGGCGACGTGATCGGCAACTCCGGCAGCACCGGCCGCTCGACCGGTCCGCACCTCCACTACGAGATCCGGGTCAACGGCAAGGCGATCGACCCGATGATCTTCATCCGCGCCGGCGAGCGTCTCAACCCGGTGCTCTAGGCAATTCCGCTCGACAACGTGGCGTGGTCCCTGCATAGATCATAGGCAGCAACTGGTGTTTTCCGCGCCAGGCGCCTCTTCCTATCCGGTGATCCACTGACCTTCGCGGCCGTGCGCCCTCCGCGCCGGCCGCATGCGAGCGACTGAGACCATGGCGACGGCAACCTTCCGCGAGAACCTCCGGGGCATCCTCGGAATCTCGGCGGCGAACCTCCTGTTCCTGATCAACGACACGATGATCAAACTGGCGAGCGAGGAGATGCCGCTCGGCCAGATCCTGTTCACCCGCGGGCTGTTCGCGACGATCCTCCTGATCCCGATCGCCTATGCCGCCGGCGCGATGCGGCACATCCGCTCGATCTGGAGCCTGGGGCTGCTGCTCCGGACCGTCGCCGAGATCGCCTCGGCGATCCTCTTCATCCTCGCCCTGTTCAACATGCCGATCGGCAACATCAACGCCATCCTCCAGGTCGTGCCGCTGATGGTGACCGCCTGCGCCGCCGTGCTCCTCGGCGAGCAGGTCGGCTGGCGGCGCTGGTCGGCGATCTCGGTCGGCTTCCTCGGCGTGGTGATCGTCATCCGCCCAGGCCTCGCCGGCTTCGACGCCTGGAGCCTGGTGGCGCTGGCCTCGATGCTGTTCATCACCCTCCGCGACCTCGCCACAAGGATGATGCCACGCGGCATCCCGGTGCTGCTGGTCGCGCTGGTCACGGCGATCGCGGTCGCGGTCACCGGCCCGGTATTCGGCGTGGCGACCGGCGAGACGTGGTCGTTCCCGAGCAACGACGCGCTCCTCTTGATCGCCGGCGCGGCGGTCCTCCTGATCGGCGGCTACCTGTTCGCGGTCGACTTCATGCGCCACGGCGACATCGCGGTCGTCGCCCCGTTCCGCTACCTCGTCGTCCTCTGGGCGATCATCGTCGGCTTCATCGT
>JAEVZM010000167.1 GCA_023392225.1 Pseudomonadota bacterium | reverse complement strand
GGGCTGCCCCGCCCGGGCGGCGATCGCCGGAACGCCGGGCATGGCCTGGGCAGCCGCCCGCTTCACCCTGCGGAGCGTGGTCGACGACGACGAGCGCCCCGGCCTGCTCGCCCCGCTGCCGCTCGCCGCGCTCCGCCTCGGGGCCGACACGGTCGCCGCCCTCGAGCGGGTCGGCCTCCGGCGAATCGGCCAGGTCATGGACGCGCCCCGCGCTCCCTTCGCCGCCCGCTTCGGCCCGACGCTGCTCCGTCGCCTCGACCAGGCCCGCGGTCGCGAGGAGGAAGCGATCAATCCGCGCCGTCCGGTCGCCGCCCTCATCGCCGAGCGCCGCTTCGCCGAGCCAATCGGGCTCATGGACGACCTCGCCGCGACCATCCTGGCGCTCGCCGGGCGCCTCGCCCAGAGCCTCGAGGCGCGGGGGGAAGGCGCCCGGGCCTACGAGCTCGCCCTGTTCCGGGTCGACGGTGCGGTACGCCGCATCGCGATCAGCGCCAGCCGCCCGGTCCGGGCCCCGGACCTCGTGGTCGACCTCTTCCGCGAGAAGTTCGTCGGCCGCACCGAGGAGATCGATGCCGGCTTCGGCTTCGACATGATCCGCCTCTCCGTCCCGGGCACGGCCGACGCCCTGCCGGCCCAGGTCGACCTCGCCGGCAATGCCATGGGCGATGCCGGGCTCGGCCAGCTGATCGACCGCATCGGCGCCCGTCTCGGTGCCGAGCGGGTGAGCCGCATCGCCCATGGCGACAGTCACGTTCCCGAGCGAAGCGCGACGCGGATCGAGGCGGCTTGGGAGGCCTGCCCGCCAGCACCGCCGGAGCCGGACGATGGCCCGATCGACCGGCCGCTCCGCCTCTTCGCCCGGCCCGAGCCGGTGGAGGCGACCGCCGCCGTGCCGGACGGGCCGCCGCTCCAGTTCCGCTGGCGCCGGGCCGAATACCGCGTCGCCCGGGCCGAGGGGCCGGAGCGCATCGCCCCCGAATGGTGGCACGACGGCGCCGCGCTCACCCGCGACTACTATCGCGTCGAGGATGCCGCCGGGCACCGCTTCTGGCTGTTCCGCGAGGGCCTCTACGACCGCGACCCGAGCCAGCGCTGGTACATGCACGGGGTATTCGGGTGAGGGCGGCTCGGTTCTCGTCAGCCTGCGATCTTCTCCCGGGCGGCCTGCGCGAGGAAGGCAGAGCGGGTCAGGCCGCGCGCCTCGGCTGCTTCGTCGATCTGCTCAAGCAGGCCGCGATCGACCGTGACGTTCACACGCACCGTGCGACCAGGATCAGCAAGCAGGGGTACCAGCATCGTCGTTGCGCCCACTTTGAGCGAACGCCTGACTTCCCTGTCGGCCATCACCATTGCAATGTCCCGCGGCAAAGGCACCATACGGCCATTGCTCTCCAAGGCTTCGACATGCATCCGAAGCATCTCGGCGGCGATCCTCGGCAAGTCCTCGAAGGTATCTGCGGCGGGAAAACACCCGGGCATGTCGGGAAACCACATGCCGAAGGCACTGTCCGCATCCTTATCGACGACACCCAGATAATATTTCATCGCCATCTCACTGAACGATTCCCATTCTCAGGTTTTCCAGCCTGCGAGCCGGTAGATGCTCCTTACCTGGCCTATCGGCAGGTCCTTTCGCGGATGAGTGATCGTGATGAGCTCCCGCCTATCACCATGCTTGAGGGTGTGGTGGTCACCGCTCACCCTGTCCAGAACCCAGCCATCCCGCCTGAGCATCTGGAGCAACTTGCGGCTGTTCCTTTCCATCCCCAAGGCTCCTCCCCTCGCCCGGCAGGAAAGGGATCCGACCTAACTAATGTGTATATAAATACTCATGTAAGGAAGGTCAATTTCCCATGACCGCCTTCGCCGAGCTTGCCGTCACCACCAACTTTTCGTTCCTGCGCAGCGGCTCGCATCCCGAGGAGATGGTGGTGCAGGCCGAGGCCCTGGGGCTCGCCGGCATTGCCGTCGCCGACCGCAACACCGTCGCCGGTATCGTGCGTGGTCATGCCATGGCGAAGGAGCGCGACTACCGCTACGCCATCGGCACGCGCCTCGTGTTTCGCGACGGCACGCCCGAGATCCTCGCTTGGCCGACCGACCGGGACGCCTGGGGCCGGCTCTGCCGGCTGCTCACGGCTGGCAACCGCCGGGCGCCGAAGGGGGAGTGCCATCTCGACTTCGGTGACCTGCTCGAATGGGGCGCCGGCCTGATGCTCGGCGTCATGCCGGGCCGCGATCCCGGCCGCCTGCCCAGCGAGAAGACCGGAGGCCAGGTGATCCCGTTCGAGCGCTCCACCGTGCCGAGCGCACCCACCGACGTTCCCGCGACGCTGGCCGCGCTCAAGGCAGCCTTTCCCGGCAATGTCCGCCTGATGGCCAACCGGCTGCATGGCCCGGGCGACCAGCGTCGCCTTGCCTGCCTCGCCCGCATCGGCCGCCATTACGGCGTGCCGCTGGTCGCCACCAACGACGTGCTCTGCCACCACCCCGACCGCCGGCCGCTCCAGGACGTGCTCACCTGCATCCGCGAGCACTGCACGATCCACACCGCCGGCCGACGGCTGGAAGCCAATGCCGAGCGTCACCTCAAGCCCGGGGCGGAGATGGCGCGATTGTTTGCCGGCTATCCAGGGGCGATCGCCGAATCCGTCGCCGTTCTGGAGCGGCTCGGCTTCTCGCTCGACCAGCTCGCCTACAACTACCCGGACGAGCCGACCGGCGAGGCGGCGAGCCCGCAGGAGGCGCTGGCCCAGCTGACCGAGGCCGGCGCCCGGTGGCGCTATCCCGGCGGCGTACCGGGCAAGGTCCGCGGCATGATCGCCCACGAGCTGGCCCTGATCGAGCAAAAGCAATACGCGCTCTATTTCCTCACCGTCCACGACATCGTCCGCTATGCGCGAAGCCAGGAGATCCTCTGCCAGGGGCGCGGCTCGGCCGCCAACTCGGCGGTCTGCTTCTGCCTCGGCATCACCGAGGTGAACCCGGAGACCAGCGATCTCCTTTTCGAGCGCTTCATCTCGCCCGAGCGCGACGAGCCGCCCGACATCGACGTCGATTTCGAGCACGAGCGGCGCGAGGAGGTGATGCAGTACATCTACCGGAAATACGGCCGCGACCGCGCCGGCATCGCCGCCACCGTCATCTCCTACCGGACGCGCTCGGCGCTGCGCGAAGTCGGCAAGGCCTTCGGTCTCTCGGACGACACGATCGGCGCCCTCTCCGGCACCGTCTGGGGCATCTCGTCGGAAGGGGTTCGCGAGCGCCAGGTCCGCGACGTCGGCATCGACCCCGAGGCCGGGGTGATGCGCCAGGTGCTCGCCCTGTCGAAGGAGCTGATCGGCTTTCCCCGCCACCTCTCCCAGCATGTCGGGGGCTTCGTCATCACCCGCGATCGGCACGACGAGATGGTGCCGGTTATGAACGCGGCGATGGAAGAGCGCACCCACATCGAATGGGACAAGGAGGACCTCGACACCGTCGGCATGCTCAAGGTCGATATCCTGGCCCTCGGCATGCTGTCCTGCATCCGCCGCGCCTTCGAGCTGATGCGGCAGCACTACCGCTGGGCGCCCGACCTCGCCGCGGTCCACCGGGCCCAGGATCCGGCCGTCTACGACATGATCTGCCGCGCCGACACGCTTGGCGTCTTCCAGATCGAGAGCCGGGCGCAGATGAGCATGCTGCCACGGCTCCGCCCCCGGGAATTCTACGACCTCGTCATCGAGGTGGCGATCGTCCGCCCCGGGCCGATCCAGGGCGACATGGTGCACCCCTATCTCCGCCGGCGGGACGGCAGCGAGCCGGTGCACTACCCGGCGCCGGCTCCCGAGCACGGACCGGCCGACGAGCTCGAGCAGGTGCTCGGCCGCACCCTCGGCGTGCCGCTGTTCCAGGAGCAGGCAATGAAGATCGCCATCGTCGCTGCCGGCTTCACCCCGGCCGCGGCCGACAAGCTCCGCCGCGCCATGGCGACCTTCCGGCGCACCGGCACCATCCACACCTTCCGTGACAAGATGGTGGAGGGCATGGTCGGCCGCGGCTACGAGCGCGCCTTCGCCGAGCGCTGCTTCCAGCAGATCGAGGGCTTCGGCGAATACGGCTTTCCCGAGAGCCATGCGGCGAGCTTCGCGCTCCTTGTCTATGCCTCGTGCTGGATCAAGTGCCACTACCCGGACGTCTTCTGCGCCGCGCTGCTCAACGCCCAGCCGATGGGTTTCTATGCGCCGGCCCAGATCGTCCGCGATGCGGCGCGCCACGGCATCGAGGTGCGGCCGGTGGACGTGAACTTCTCCGATTGGGATTCGACGCTGGAGGCCATTGACTTCGTGCGTCCTTCGAGTGAGGCACGCACGGCTCACGGCGCCAGCGCCCTCCACCCCGCCAATGCCGAAATGGTCGACGAGATCCGCTCGACCCATGCCGTCCGGCTCGGCTTCCGCCAGATCAAGGGCTTCGCCGAGGCCGATGCCACCGCGCTCGTCGCCGCCCGCGGCGGGGGCTACGATTCGATCCGCGACCTCTGGCTCCGCTCCGGCCTCAGCGGGAGCGCGATCGAACGGCTCGCCGATGCCGACGCCTTCCGCTCGCTCGGCCTCGACCGGCGCGACGCGCTGTGGGCGGCGCGCGCCCTCGGCGGCGGCAAGGCCGACGACCGGCTGCCGCTGTTCGACGTCGCGGCACTCGCCGACATCGGCCGCGAGCCGGACGTGGCGCTACCGCCGATGCCCGTCGGCGAGCACGTGGTCAACGACTACCGCTATCTCAGCCTGTCGCTGAAGGCGCACCCGGTGTCGTTCGTCCGGCCGCGGGGCCCCCCCCCCCGGGACGCCCCCCCC
>JAEVZM010000162.1 GCA_023392225.1 Pseudomonadota bacterium | reverse complement strand
GTAGAACTCCGTCAAGCGTCGGGCGCTGTCGAGATCGAGCGCGCCGTCGTCGGAAAACGGTGTCGCGGAGATGACGAAGACCCCGCGGGCCTGGTTGTCGATGAGAGTCATGGGAGGGCCTTCGCTTTATCGGCAGGGTCCTGGCCGCAGGTGGTCGCAACGGCGCAAAAAAGGATGGACGGGTTGTCGCCCGGCGGCTTAGATATATCAAGGATAATATCAACGGCGGGGCGCCATCCCGGGATCTCACTCCGGTGTCGGCGATCCTCTCCGGCCGGTGGTGCCCTCGTGGTCGATCGGCACCGCCTCCGGCCGCCCGATGCCCGCCCTTGTCCGATGCTCGATGCGAGATCCCAATGAATGAGATGCCCGCGCCGATCTCCGCCACGGCCCTTGAGCCCGGCGACACCCCGCTCATCCGGGTCACCGGTCTGCACAAGACCCTCGGCAGCCAGCACGTGCTGCGCGGCGTCGATTTCGAGGTGCGCAAGGGCGAGGTGATGGCCGTCATCGGCGCGTCGGGGTCGGGCAAGTCGACGTTGCTGCGCTGCCTCAACCTGCTCATCCATCCCGACGACGGCGGCATCTGGTGGAAGGGGCAGGAGATGGCCTGGGTCGGCAGCGAAGGCGCGCGGAGGCCGCGGGCGGAGCGGCATCTCCTCGCCTACCGGACCAACCTCTGCATGGTGTTCCAGGCCTTCAACCTGTTCCCCCACATGACCGCGCTTGCCAACGTGATGGAGGCCCCGGTCACCGTCCAGAAGCGGGACCGCACCGAGGTGCGCGCCGAGGCCGAGGCGCTGCTCGAAAAGGTCCGCCTCTCGCATCGCATGAATGCCTATCCCCACGAGATGTCGGGCGGCGAGCAGCAGCGCGTGGCGATCGCCCGAGCCCTCGCGATGAGGCCGGAGGCCCTGCTGTTCGACGAGGTCACCTCGGCGCTCGACCCGGAGCTGAAGGGCGAGGTGCTGGCGGTGATGCGGGATCTCGCGGCCGAGGGCATGACGATGATCGCGGTGAGCCACGAGATGGGGTTCGTGCGCAATGTCGCCGACTGGGTGACCTTCATGCACAAGGGGCTGGTCTGCGAGGCGGGCCATCCGGCCGAGGTCTTTGCGGCGCCGCGGACGGCCGAGCTGCGCGCCTTCCTGGGACAGGCGACGGACTGAGGCGCGAACCGGCTGCCTCAGACGGGCGGACGGCCGAAACGTCCCGGTGCGCAGGGTGCCGCCTCTGAGGCGGGCGGCCGGCCGTTGGCGAGGTCGGCGATGATCCGCGCCGTCACGGCGGCGGTGGTGATGCCGAGGTGGCCGTGGCCGAAGGCATAGAGCACCCGCTCCGAACGTTTCGACCGGCCCAGCACCGGCAGCCCGTCGGGCGTGCTCGGGCGGAGGCCCGCCCAGCGCTCCGTCGGCGGCTCGCTCGTCAGGCCCGGGAACATCTGCCGGCCGAGCCGGGCGAGGCTCTCGGCACGGCGCCAGTCGGGCGCGGCGTCGAAGCCGGCGAACTCGGCGGTGCCGGCGAAGCGGAGGGCGCCGCCGACCGGTGCCGCCATGATCTTCTCGCTCGGCGAGAACACCGCCGTGGATAGCGCGATGCCGGGGGCGTCCCAGCTCACCGAGTAGCCCCGCTCCGGCGCCAGCGGAATCGCGTCGCCCAGCCGGCGGGCAAGGCGCGCCGACCAGGCGCCCGCCGCGAGCACCGCCAGGTCGGCCGTCAGCCGCTCATTACCGGCGCGGATGTCGGGCCGGCCGTCGTTGGCGATCGCCACGTCATCCGCGGCGTGCCGCACGAAGCGGACGCCCTCCCGTTCCAGCCAGCCTGCGAGGCGCTGGCAGAGCGCCAGCGGATCGACCATGCGGGCGTTGTCCTCGACCCGCCGGGCAAGGCCGTAGGCTGGCGCGAGGTCGGGCACGAGGGCATGCACCGCTCCCTCCGGCAGGTCGGTGACGGTGATGCCCAAGGCGCGCCGCCGGTCCCAACTCGCCGTCTCGGCCTCGAACTGGGCGCGGCTGCGATAGACGATCAGGTTGCCGCCCGGCACGAGGCAGTCGCCGGCGCCGGTCTGGGCCAACAGCGCCTGCCAGGCGGTCACCGCGTGCCGCGTCAGCCCGTAGAGGGCGACCATGCCGGCGCGTTGGCGCTCCGGCGTTGCCGCGCGGAGGAACCGCAGCAGCCAGGGGGAGAGCCGGGGAAGGTGAGTCATCCGGATGCTGAGGGGGCCGTCGCGATCGAGCAGCCAGCCCGGTACCTTCCGCATGACGCCCGGCGCCGCCGCCGGCAGCACGGAGCTGACCGAGATCCCGCCGGGATTGCCGGCCGAGCAACCCTCGCCGGGCGCCCGGGGGTCGAGCACCGTCACGGCGAAGCCGTCCAGGCGCAACTGAGCCGCCACGCTCAGCCCGACCACGCCGGAGCCGATCACAATCGCCGTTCTGGTCATCACCAATGGATGTTGCCGTTTCCTTCAGTCTGATATTATGTTTGATATATTAAGCGAAGGCCAGAGCGGGGATCGCCGTTGGGGTATGATTTCGATTGGGGGCTGGTGGTGCGGATCTTCCCGCGGCTGCTGCCTGCCATCTGGTTGACCATCAAACTCTTCGTCCTGGCTCAGGTTCTGTCGCTGATCGTCGCGATCGTATTCGCGGTGCTGTCGAGCAGCTTCGAGCGATCTCCCCTGCAGCGCGTCTTCACCGTCTATTCCTGGCTGTTCCGCGGCCTGCCGGAGCTGGTGGTGCTGATGTTCTGCTTCCTGGCGCTGCCGGAGTTCGGGCTGCGGCTGTCGCCGGTCCAGTCGGCGGTGATCGGCCTCGCGCTGATCGCCTCGGCCTACGAGTACGAGGTGCTGCGCGGCGCCTTCAAGGCGGTGCCGCCGCTGCAGTTCGAGGCGGCGCGCGCCATGGGATTCTCGAAGTTCGCGATGTACCGCCGGGTGATCCTGCCGCAGGTGATGCGGACCGCCATTCCGCCGCTGCTCACCTTTTCCTGCACCTCGCTGAAACGGACCTCGGTCGCCTCGGCCGTCGCGGTGGTCGAGATCATGGGCATGACCCGGCGCCTCATCGACGTGCTGCAGAAGCCGTTCGAGCTGATGCTGGTCGCGATGATCTGCTACGTCGTTCTGTCGAGCCTGATCATGCTGGTCGAACAGCTGGCGCGGCGGCGCCTCGTCGTCTCCGGTGCCTGAGGAGAGACGGGCATGATCTGGTCGATGTTCCTCCAGTACCTGCCGGTCCTCGCCCAGGGCGTGCTCCTGACGATCCTCCTCATGGTGGTGGTCGGCACCTGCGCGCCGCTGCTGGCGCTGCCGTTGGCGCTCGGCCGTGAATACGGGCCGCGATGGGTCCGGGTCGCGGTCAACGTCTTCTCCTGGCTGATGCGCTCGGTGCCGACGCTGGTGCTCCTGTTCTTCGCCTATTTCGGCCTGCCGGCGCTCGGCATCTACCTGCCGCCGCTCCTCTCGGCGATGCTGGCGCTGGTGGTCTCGGCGATGGGCTACAATGTCGAGTTCCTGACGGCCGGGCTCAGGGCGGTCAACCCGGCCCAGATCGAGGCCTGCCGGGCGCTCAGGATGACTCGCTGGCAGATGGTGTGGCGGGTGATCCTGCCGCAGGCGCTGCCGGTGTCGCTGCCGCCGCTGTTCTCGAACCTGACGCTGAACCTGAAGGGCACGGCTCTCGCCGGGCTCGTCGCTGTGCCCGAGTTCATGGCGACGATCGCGGGGCTGATCTCGGAGACCTACCGGCCGATCGAGTTCCTGCTGCTCGCTGCCGCGGTGTACCTGGCGTTGAACTCGGTGCTGATCTGGCTGCAGGGCGTCGCCGAGCGGCGCTTCAGTCCTGAGTGGCAGGCAGCGCGCCGCGAGAAGCTCGCCGCCGCCTGAGCGGCGTCTCCCGCGCGTGGTCGCGGGCCCGGCTCACGGCTGGCCCATGGCCTGGTCGTCGAACCCGGCAGGGGCGATCGCGAGCGCAGTCAGTGCGGCGAGCCGGTGCGGCATGATCACCGGGCAGCCGAGCAGGCGCTCGAGCCGCGCCGCCATGTGGTCGATGTCGCTCTCCTGCGCGCCGAGGCCGAAGCTCCACATCACCACGAGGTCGTGGCGCGTTGCGGCGAGCCGCTCCGCCGCCGGCATCGGGTTGCCCTCGAAGCCCTCGTAGCGGATGTCGAGCCGGTCGGCGAAGTCCTGCTCCTGCCACAGCGCCATGTCCTGGGCTGCGTGCCCGATCGAGCTCATCAGCCCGAGCCGCAGGCGGTCGCGGGTGAGAGCGGCGCTCCGGACGACGCCGAGCACCAGGTCGCACGGGGCGATGAGCGGCACCGGGCAGCGAAACTGGCCGGGCGCGAAGAGCGTGCCGCAGCACAGCACGATCGCCTCCGCACCCGAGGCGGCGAGCTGGTCGATCGCCGCCTGGAAGTGGTCCAGGGCCCAGTCGAGGTCGACATAGACATGGTCCCATCCCGCGCCGAGACGGTTGCCGGTGGCGCCCGGGACATGGACATGGGCGCCGAGCACCGGCGGGCCGGGCGCGGCGAGATGGAGCGCGATCTCCGCCCAGGGTAGCGGGTCGAGGATGTGCCGGCTCTCGATCGCGACGTCGAGGCCGAGCGCCCGTCCGATGCCCCTGAAATACTGCTCATAGGCGGTGCGCGGCCCCTGGCCCGTGGTGATCAGCCCCAGCTGCAAGCGCTCTCTCCGATGGTGAAGGCGGCGAGAGCCGCCTGGTCGATGGCGAAGCCGAGCCCGGGCGCGTCGGGCGCGACCACGGAACCGCCGGTGGCGGCGATGTCCTCGGGCACCAGCCGCGGCACCGTGACGTCGCCGACGAGGCCCTGGCTGGCGGGGCCGGGGCCCTGGTGACAGATGCCGCGGGTTGCCGGCGTCGCGGCGGCGAGGTGACGGCTGGCGAAGCGCGAGATGCCGAAGGTCAGGCCGCCACCGATCACCAGCGGCAGGCCGGCCGCCTCGGCGATGCGGGCGACGCGGAGCGACTGCACGATGCCGCCGGCCTTGGTCACCTTGACGTTCAGCAC
>JAEVZM010000139.1 GCA_023392225.1 Pseudomonadota bacterium | reverse complement strand
TCGTCGACTTAGAGGTCGTCCTTGCCGCCGCCGCCGACGATCTTGTCGTCGCCGAAGCCGCCGTGGATCTCGTCGTCGCCGCCCTGGCCCTTGAGATCGTCGTCGCCATCGTCGCCGCTGAGGAAGTCGTCGCCGCCTTTCCCCTTGAGGCTGTCGTCGCCGCCGCCGCCGAGGAGGTCGTCGTCGCCGTCCTTGCCGCCGAGGCTGTCGTCGCCATCGTCACCGGAGACGTCCTTGCCGTCGTGGTCGCCGAAATCGACCTCGGAGGCCAGCTCGCTCGCCGCGAGGGAGAGCCCGTCGACGTCGTCGGTCACGCCGCCGGGGCCGGTGATGATCACGTGCTGGATGGTGCCGTCGGTCGGGAAATCGCCGCTGCCGACGAGGCCGATGCCGATGAGCTCGACGGTGTAGCCGTCGAAGCGCTCGGACGTGCCGGTGAAGACCCAGGACGTCTCCGACTGCGTGCTCACCACGTAGCTGCGCTCGAAGAAGTCGTCGAGGTCGTCGAACTCAAGTTCGCCCTTTGCCATATTGGTGTTTCCTCACGTGCCCGCCCTCGGCAAATATAACAGGGCCAATCGGCTGCACAACTTCTCGCCAGGCGTGTCCGCGCGGCGCCGTTCCCGTGACGGGCGCGGCTGCGATCCGCGCGCCGATTGTGCCGTCCGACCTACCTCCCCAATCGGGTAGTACCGTGCAGCGCCGCGATGCCCCTAGTCTCCTTGGGAAGCCCGGACGACGTCCATCTCCCGTGAGCTCTTTCCGTTCCGCCGGGCAACAAGGGGAACAAGGCATGGTGCAGAAAACTCTCCGAACCTTCAGCGCGCTGCTATTGGGGGCAGGCACGGTGGCGGTCGGCGGCGCGGCGACGCCGGCGATGGCCAAGGACGAAATCGTCGTCTGCACGATCGACGATCTGTCGGGCGACTTCTCGATCATGGCGACGCCGAAGACCTACGGCTACCAGCTCGCCGTGAAGGAGATCAACGACGCCGGCGGCATCGAGGTCGACGGCGAGAAGAAGATGGTCAAGCTGATCACCTATGACGGCCAGTCGGACGTCAACCGCTACCAGCAGCTCGCCCAGAAGTGCATCTTCGACGACGAGGCCGACGTGGTGATGGCCGGATACACCGGCGCCGAGCGCGAGGCGGCCCGCCAGGAGGTCGTCCGCAACAACGTCATCTACTGGCACAACAACCAGGGCGAGGGCGGCATCGCCGACCATTACTCGTTCTTCTCCGGCCCGACGCCGGAGCAGCAGGTCATCCCGGCCATCAAGTACATGGTCGAGAACATGGGCCCGCGCATGACCTTCATCGGCGCGGACTACAATTTCTGCCGCGCCATCGGCCAGTGGGTGCGGGTCGCGGCCGGCCTCGCCGGCGGCGAGATCGAGATGGAGGAGTACTTCCCGTTCGGCGTCTCGCAGTGGCAGGCGACGATCGACAAGATCCAGGCGATCAAGCCGGACTTCCAGGTGCATTGCCTGGTCGGTGCCGACCATGCCCAGTTCTATCCGCAGGCCCAGGCCGCCGGCCTCAAGACACCGATGTGGTCGAACGTCACCATCTCCGACGGCTACGAGCACAAGCGCTTCGCGCCGCCGACGCTCGCCAACATGTACGTGCCGCCGGGCTACATCGAGGACGTGCCGGGCGAGAACAGCAAGGTCTTCGTCGAGAAGATCCGCGCCATGTTCCCCGACGTCGTCTACGTCAACGAGCATGCCGGCTTCGGCTACACCGCCATCAAGGCGATGGGCGAGGCCTGGAAGAAGGCGGGCACGGTCGAGACCGAGGCGGTGATCGACGCGCTCGAGAGCGACGTCACGGTGCCGGAAGCGCCGGGCGGCGAGTGGATCCTGCGCGGTGACCAGCACCACGCGGCGATGCACACCTACTTCTTCAAGGTCAACGACAAGCACGAGCTCGAGCTGATCACCGACCTCGGCTTCACCGAGCCGACCTTCCTCAAGGACATCGGCGTCGATATGCGCGTCGAGGCCCCGAACCGCCAGTTCCTGCCGCCGGACAACCCGGCCTGGAAGCAGTACTTCCCCGAGTAGGACTGCCCTGTCGAGATGCCGCGGCCGGTCCGTCCGGTCGCGGCATCGTCCTTGCAACGGCGGCGGCGCACCTTGCGTCGCACCTCCGGAACGGCACCCGATGGATCTGCTCGGCCAACTCGTCAGCTACGTCTACCAGTACTTCGACAACTCAGCGTTCCTGCTGCTTTCGGCCGTCGGCCTGATCCTGATCTACGGCATGATGGGCGTCATCAACATGGCGCATGGCGAGCTGATGATGATCGGCGCCTATATCGCCACCTTCGCCTTCCATGCGGGCGTGCCGGTGCCCTTCGCCATCCTCCTCGCCGCGCTTGGCGCCGGCCTCTGCGGCATCGTCATCGAGCGGCTGATCATCCGGCACTTCTACAATCAGCTGTTGTCGTCGCTGGTGGTCACCTGGGGCCTCAGCCTGGTGCTGAGCCAGGGCGTGCTGCTGACGCTCGGCCCCTCGGTGATGAACATGCCGACGCCGTTCGGCAGCTTCTCGGTCGGCGCGTTCTCGTTCGGCACCTACCGGATGGTGCTGTTCGCGGTGGCGATCCTGCTGATCGTCGCGCTCTGGGCGATGTTCCGCTTCACCCAGTTCGGCAACCGGGCGCGGGCGACCATCGAGAACCCCAAGATGGCCTTCGAGCTTGTCATCGACACCAGCTAGATCTACACCCTCACCTTCGGCCTCGGCGCCGCGCTCGGCGGCAT
>JAEVZM010000115.1 GCA_023392225.1 Pseudomonadota bacterium | reverse complement strand
GTCTTCTCCGTCGGGTCGTTGGGCGACGGCGTCTCGGTCTCCTCGGCGCTCTTCTTGCCGAGCTGGAGATCGGTGACCTCGGCGATGTCGACGAGCTCGATCGGCAGCGTCTCGATGTGGCTGGCGTCGAGGGGCGTACCGCCGAGCGAGATCAGCCCCCAGCCGATGACGACGAGGTGGACGACGATCGAGGCGGCGAGGCCGGCCCGCATCGGCTCAGCCCCCCGTCTCCTGCAGGGCGACAAGGCCAATCTGCTTGAAGCCGGCACCGTTGATGGTGCCCATGACGGTCATGATCGTGCCATAGCTCGCGGTCTTATCGCCGCGGACATAGATGCGCTGCTCGACATTGCCACCGGCGAGACCGGAGATGGTCGTCACCAGCGTCTCCATGGTCACCTCGTCCTCGCCGACGAAGATCTTCCCCTCGGGATCGACGGTGATCATGATCGGCTTCTGGTCGACCGCGAGCGGCTGCACGGCAGCCTGCGGCAGGTCGATGGGCACGCCCGCGGTGAGCAGCGGCGCGGTGACCATGAACACGATGAGGAGCACCAGCATCACGTCGACGAACGGCGTGACGTTGATCTCGCTCATCACCCGCCGGCCGCGCGAGGCGCCTCCGGTTCCGACCGACATCGCCATGTCAGGCGTTGCTCCCTTCGTCCGCCTGGCGCGACAGGATGGCCGAGAACTCGTCGGCGAAGCCTTCGAGGCGCTCGCCGATCCGGCCGGCCTCGGCCGAGAGCTTGTTGTAGGCGATGACCGCCGGGATCGCGGCAAGGAGGCCGAGGGCGGTGGCGAGCAGCGCCTCGGCGATGCCCGGCGCGACCACGGCAAGCGAGGTGTTGTTGGCGGCGGCGATCGACTGGAAGGCGTTCATGATACCCCAAACGGTGCCGAACAGACCGACGAAGGGACCGGCCGAGCCGACCGTCGCCAGGAACAGGAGACGGCTCTCGAGGCGGCCCACCTCGCGCGAGATGGTGACGTCGAGCACCTTGTCTATCCGCGATTGGAGGCCGAATTGCGAACGGGCGCCGGCTTCGAAGCTGCGCTTCCACTCGCGCATCGCGGCGACGAACACGGCCGCCATGCCCTGCGGCGTACGACCGCTCAGCGAGCGGTAGAGCTCCTCCAGCGACTGGCCCGACCAGAAGGTCTTCTCGAACCGGTCGAGCTGCTTGCGCATGCGCGAGTAGAGGATGGTCTTGTCGATGATGATCGCCCACACCCAGATCGAGGCGAGGAGGAGGCCCAGCATCACCAGCTTCACGACGATGTCGGCGTGAAGGAACAACGTTATCAGCGACATGTCCGCGCCAGGCGCGACAAGTGGCGCTTCGGTCACCCCGTCCATCAGATCAGGTACTCCACGGTCTCGAACCCTTCGTTCTCACGGCGCGCCGCAGGTAGCTGCCGGCGGGGTGACCAGCGGGGCGACATCGGTCTTGTCGGTCTCGGGGTTTCCTCGGCGCCTGTCCCGGCGCTTCTTTCAGACCCCGCGGATTGGAGCGCGAATCTGGCGAAACAAGGGCCGGACCGCGGCTTGGAAGCCCGCAGAATCCAAGGATTTTCTAGTCTTGCCAGCGTTAACGAAGGGTTAGTGGGCCCTCGCGAGCGCGCTCCACCGCATGCAATCTTGAAGAGTATTCATGGTTAATGTACTCTTAAGTTGCAGAACGAGCATGCCGCTCGCTCAGGGGGGTTCCATGGCAAAGCAGGCAGGGGCCGCGACGAAGGCCAAGAGCATGATGGCCGTGAACGGCCACCGGAGCATCCGGGAGCAGAAGATCATCGACCGCCTGGAGGAGTTCTTCGGGCGCAGGATCAAGGACTTCAATGCGCCGCTCGGCGACTACTATCGCGGGGATGCCAACGCCGTGCTGGCGCTGGCGCCGGCATTGAACCGCTACGACGGATTCCACGACGACAAGCTTGGCCTCGCGCCGGTGGACTTCCAGGGCATCTCGACGATCGGCGCGGTCGTGACGGCAATCGTCATCTGGTACCTGCGCCATGGCTGGAACGTGATCCACCGTTGAGGGAGGACGGCCATGAAAGCGCTTTCCCTCGCGGCCTGGACCGCTGTCGGCGCCCTCTTCTCTAGCCCCGCCGCGGCAACCGACCTCTACCTGCCCCAGTTCGACCGCAACCAGGACGGCAGTCTCGACGCCGATGAAATTCGCGTGATGAACCTCCACAAGTCCGATCCGATCTACGCCAAGATCGACGTGATCGTGGTCGACGGGACGTTCAGCCCGGAGGAGCTCGCCGCCTTCTATGCGAGCGCGGAGAAGAAGCTGAAGCCCACGCCGCTCGCCACGCAGGCGGCGACCAGCGGACCGGTGCCGCTCCCCGACGTCTACGACATCGAGCGTCGCGTGCAGTGCGCGAACGAGCGCTTCTACGTCCGCGGCGGCGCGCCCGTCATAGGCCTGCAATTCGGGCAGGGAGCGTCATTCAAGGCGGCGCCCACGGCCGACCCGACCCGCAACGTCGAGACCGGCGCCCTCTTCTCGATCACCGAGGACCAGGAGAACGACATCACCACGGCGGCGATCAACGGCGTCGCCGGCTTCGTTCTGACCCGGAATTGCCACCGCCCGCCCGACGACCGTCCCGATCAGCCCTATTTCTCGGGCTACGCGGTCTCGCCCTGGGTGCTGGCGAACGGCACGCTGTCCGACAACGATGACCTGAACGGAACCGACATCTTCCAGGCCGGCGTCGCCGCGCAGCTCGGCCTCGTCAATGCCGGCTTCAACTACCAGACGTTCACCGCGACGCCCTATTACCAAACCGACTTCCAGGGCGAGGCGGAGATCTACGGCGGATCGCTGACCTGGCGTCCCTTCCACGACGCCCTCCGTCTGGGCGGCAGCCGCAGGCCGATGAACTCGGTGCTGGACCTCTACTGGACGGCGGCGGCAACGGCGGACCTCTTCCACGTCGTCGACCCGGGATTCACCAGCCTCACCGAGGACAGCGGCTATGCCTGGCTCGGCGGCGCGGTCGGCATCAACGGCTGGCTCTTTCCGGCCGCCCTCGACGATCGCCTGAGCTTCACCACCGCCTATGGCATGTTCTGGGACGCGGGATCGAACCTCTCCGTGGACAACTTCCAGGCCAGCCTCAACCTGTCGCTCCTGAAGAAGACCGATCCCAACCAGATCGCCCTCAACCTCACCTACGTGAACGGCACCGACCGCAACACGCTGATCGACAAGGAGCAGTGGACGCTGGGCCTCACGTTCAAGCACTAGGCCGGGGCAACACCCGTCGCCACGGCGGCGTCATGGAGGGCTTCGCGGAGCGAATCGGGAATGCGCCGCGCCCTCCCCTCGCGGGTGATGAGGACGATCGTCACCTCCGCCTCGGTGAGGCGCTCGCCGTCGCGGGTGACTGTCTGGGTGAGGATCAGCCGCGCGCCGGTGACCGCCTTGACCATGGTCGTCACCTCGACGAGGTCGTCGATCCGGGCCGGCCGGAAGAAGTCGATGTGGATGCGGTGCACGGCGAAGGCGAGCTGCTCGCCATGCTCGCCGGCGTCGAGCCCGGCATGGGCGACGCCGAGGAGGCGCACGAAATCCGACCGGCCGCGCTCCATGAAGCGGATGTAGCTGCCGTGATAGACGACGCCGGAGAAGTCGGTGTCCTCGAAATAGATGCGCACCGGCAGCACGTGGCCGCCGGGAATGAGCCGGCCGGCAAGATCCGGCCAGGGCTTGGTTGACGTCACGGATCATCCCCCAAATCGAACATTCCGAATTGCGCGGCGCCGGGACCCGAAGGCGGGGCGAGCCCGAGATGGCGGAAGGCCTGCGGGGTGAGCAGGCGGCCGCGCGGCGTACGTTGAACGAAACCCTGCTGGATCAGATAGGGTTCCACGATTTCCTCGATCGCGTCGCGCGGCTCCGACAGCGCGGCCGCGATGGTCTCGATGCCGACCGGCCCGCCGCCGAAGCTCATGGCGATGAGGTCGAGATAGCGCCGGTCGAGCTGGTCGAAGCCGAGCGAATCGACGTCGAGCCGGCGGAGCGCCTTGTCGGCCTCCTGCGCGTCGACCGGGTCGACCCCGTCTACCACGGCGAAATCCCGCACCCGGCGGAGCAGCCGGGTGGCGAGGCGCGGCGTGCCCCGCGAGCGGCGGGCGATCTCGGTGGCGCCGTCCGGCGTGAGGTTGAGGCCGAGGATACGGGCGCCGCGCCGCACGATGTGCTCGAGCTCCTCGACCGTATAGAAATTGAGCCGGATCGGGATGCCGAAGCGGGCGCGGAGCGGCGTGGTGAGGAGCCCGATGCGGGTGGGCGCGCCGACCAAGGTAAACGGCGCGAGGTCGATC
>JAEVZM010000008.1 GCA_023392225.1 Pseudomonadota bacterium | reverse complement strand
GCCCTGGTCGATGAGGCCTCCCGGGCTTTTGTCCCGCCGTGGACCCGCCGTTCACCGGTCGGGCGACGGCTCTCGGTCACGGACGCCTCGCGGGGAGGCCGGAACCCTAGCCGTCATACTCGCCGCGAGTCTTTGCAGGACGCGTGCCACGAGGGGGCTGCGGCGGCCCGTAATGGACAGGCGCCGGAAGCGCCCAACAAGGCGGCAGGCTGCCCATCCGGACGGCAAAGGACCCGCGAGCGACGCCGCCCGCGGGTCCCGGATCGTTCAGCGCCTGTCGCGCGGACGGCTCAGAGGCCGTTGTCGCGGAGCTTGCCGTCGAGGAATTTCTTCGCCCGCGGCACGTCGCTCTCCTCGAGGTGCTCGATGATCACCTCGATGTTCGGGTGCTTCTCGCTGAGGCGCTTGAGATAGAGGTCGTAGTTGAGCGCACCGAGGCCCGGGGCCGGCAGCTCGATCTCGCCGACGCCGCGGAAGGTGTGGCTCTCGAGGGCGTCGTCGTCGCCGATGTCGGCGTGCTTCTCGCTCTTGTCGTCGCCCGAGCGCTTCACGTCCTTGGCGTGGGCGATCTTGATCTTGTCCGACAGGGTGTCGAAGACCTGGTTCAGGATCTTGTCCATGTCGTCGATGTTGTGGGTCTCGAAATAGTTGGTCGGGTCCATGAGCAGCCCGAGGCCAGGATGGTCGACCTGGGCGAACATCTTCACCGTCTCCTCGACCGAGCCGACGACGTTGTTGACGTAGGTCTCGAGGAGGAAGACCGCGCCGTGGTCGTAGGCGGTCTGGGCGAGGTCGGCGATGACCTTCCGGCACTCCTCGAAGCCTTCCTCGGTCTTGTTCTTGGGATGCGCCACCCAGTCGGACTCGGTGTTGTAGGTGCCGGTCTCGGAGATCACGTATTTCGAGCCGAAGTTCCGGGCGTTCCGGATGATCTCCTTGAGGTAGCCGACGCGCTTCTCGCGCTCTGCCTTGTCGGGGTGGATGATGTTCGTGTAGCCCGAGACGCAGCAGATCGGCAGGTTGTTGTCGCGGAAGGTGTCGCGGACCTTCTTCGCCTTCTCCTTGGTGATCTGGCCGGCGGAAAGGTCGAGGTCCTTGAAGTGGAGGTCGAGCTGGGCGGTGTTGAAGCCTAGCGACTTGATCTTCTTGGCGGTCTCCTCGAGGCCGTAGGGAAAGTAGCCGGTGAAAATGCCGACCTGCATCATGGTTTGGTTCCTCCCGAACTGGTTTTCAGATCTTGATCTCGGACAGTTTCACCACGCGGCCCTCGGCCATCGAGCGGTAGCCCGCCTCGATGAGCGCCACGGTCTTGACGTTGTCGGCGACGGTGAGCGTGGGCTCGGCGCCGGTCGCGACGGCATGCTGGAGCTGCTCCATCACGCCCTTGAAGGCGTGCGGGAACCACATCGTGTCCCACTCCGGCGTCACCCAATTGCCGCCGGTGGTCCTGGTCGAGGCGTAGGTCAGCGTCGACTTCGCGCCCGTCGGCCAGCCGATGGTGCCCTTGGCGACGCCGGCTGTGCCCTCGACGCGCCAGGCGATGTAGACGTCGGAATCGTATCCCTCCTCGCGCGGTCCCGACCACACGTCCTCGAGCGACAGCGCCAGGAGGCCGGAGGGGAAGCGGAGCGTCGAGACGGTGATGCCGTCGGTATGCTCGAACTGCGTCCGCGGGTCGGTGCGGGTGGTGGTGAAGATCTCGTCCGGGTCGCCGAACAGGAAGCGCAGCACGTCGAGATGGTGGACGCTCATGTTGGCGAGCGTCAGCCGGTCATAGTCCTCGAGGAAGGTCTGCCAGTGCGGGATCGCGTGCATGTCGATCTCGGCGAAGACCAGCTCGCCGAGCTCGCCCTTGTCGAGGATCTGCTTCAGGACGCGCATCGACTGGTCGTAGCGCATGTTCTGGTTGACCGAGAGGATCTTGCCGGCCGCCTTCGCCGCCTCGCGCAGCGCGATCGCCTCCTCCAGCGTCAGCGACAGGGGCTTCTGGGCGAGGATGCCCTTGATGTGCGGCTGCTCGAGCGCGAGCCGGATGAGGTCGGGCTGCTGGTCGGGCGGAAAGGCAAGGTCGAGGATCTCGACCTCGGGGTCCTCGATCAGTGCCTGCGGCGTGTCGTGGACGCGACCGATCCCCCAGCGCTCGGCGACCTTGGCGGCGCGGTCGCGGGTGCGGGAGGCGATCGCGACCACCGGGAAGCCGGCCTCGTCATAGGCGGCGAGGTGGCACTCGGCCATGATCATCCCGGCGCCGATGCAGCCGATCCTGAGGTCCTTCGAGCGGATCGGCGGGTCTGGCGTGAAGCCCAGTGCGTCGACCATGATGTCTCCTCCCCCGCCCCGCCTCGGGGCTTATTGTCGGTCCGGCATTCTTGCCGGGCGCGGGCTGCCGCATGGTCAGGGAAGAAAGGGCGTGATCGCCATGCACGGGCGCCGTTTGACGCCCGCGGCATGCGATCTCGGATGTTCCTCCCGCCGGGCCTTGCGGACCCTTGTTGGAATCAGAATGATCTATATTTCGTCAGCGTGTCAACGTATCCATCATCGCACATCAATCGTGGGCATCGCGTCGACGCATTGAACAGCGCGCCGAATTGTCAATAATTCCAGCTCATTGACGGCGGACGTCGGCCGGGCCATGTCGAAGGTGCCGGGTCGATCGTTCAGCCGGCGGCGATCACAAAATGATCGAAACTGTTGTATGGTCGCCGTGGGGAGGAGTCGGAAGTCGATGACAGAGGGGGACGGGCCCGTACCCGGACGGGCGACGATCGTCGAGATCGCGCGGGTTGCCGGGGTCAGCACGGCGACCGTTGACCGGACGCTCAACAACCGGCCCGGGGTCAAGGCGCGGACGCGGAGCCAGGTGATCGATGCCGCCGTGCGGCTCGGCTACCTGCCGGATCATCGTGCCGGCGCGGTGCCGGTGGCGGGACGGCGTGCCGCCATCGATTTCGTGCTGCCCGGTGGCACCAACACCTTCCTCAAGGTGCTGGCCGACCATATCGCCGCCCTCGGGGAGGCCCGGCAGGACGAGGCCGAGATCCGCATCCACCGCATCGACGATTTCGATCCCGAGGCGCTGGCCAGCACGCTCTCCGGACTCAAGGGCCGCACCGATGCCATCGGCGTGCTGCCGCTCGACCATCCGCTGGTGCGGGAGGCGATTCGCGACGTGGTCGGCTCGGGCGTGCCGGTGCTGACCATGGTCACCAACATCTCCAATGTGCCGCGGCTCGGCTATGTCGGTATCGACAACCGTGCCGCCGGACGGCTGGCCGGCTACCTTCTCGGCCGGCTGATCCGCGCGCCGGGCGGCGAGGTGGCGCTGTTTGCGGGGAGCCTCAGCTATCGCGGCCACGAGGAGCGCGAGATGGGCTTCCGCCACATCCTGGCCGAGGAGTATCCGGAGCTGAAGGTGGTCGAGCTCCGTGAGGTGCGCGACGATGCCGAGCGCGCCTATGCCGAGGCGAAGACGCTGCTCGCTGCCTATCCCCGGCTTGCCGGGCTCTACAACATCGGTGGCGGCAATCGCGGCATCGCCCGGGCACTCGAGGAAGCCGGCCGCGCCGGCGACGTGACCTTCGTCTGCCACGAGCTCACCGAGTTCACCCGGCGGCTGCTCGTCACCGGCACGGTCGATGCGGTGATCGACCAGAACCCGCGGGTCGAGGCCCGCGACGCGGTCGACCGGCTGGTCGCGGTGGCGCGCGGCGCCCCGCCCCCGGCGCTGCCGCCGATCCGCATCCAGGCGATCTTCAAGGAGAACATCCCGCAGGTGTGATGCAGGCGGCGGCGAGGCAGTCCGCTCGCCCGGTCGCTCCCGCGATCTCCTCTCCTGCAAGGGGAAGAGAAGATTACGTCAGCGGCTTGCTGAAAGCCTCCATCGCTTCCGGGGTCAGCGTCGTGCTGGCGCCGGGGAGCTGGGGGCGCTGGTAGGCGCCATCCTTCACCGCGATCGGCTCCTCGAAGCACTCCATGATCCACGGGATGTACTCGAGCATCGTCGTCGCCGGGTGCCAGATGGCGAGGTGGACATGGACCTGGCCCATGTCGCCGACATGGGGCACCACCGGCAGGCGCTTCGCCGCGGCGGCTTCGGCGACGGTGATGTACTCGCTGATGCCGCCGAGACGGGTGACGTCGGGCTGCACGTAGTGCACGGCGCCGGCCTCCATGAAGGCGTTGAAGGCGTCCGCGGTGTAGAGCTGCTCGCCGAGCGCCACCGGGATCGTCGTCGCCCGCGCCAGCGCGGCATGGCCAGCGACGTCGTCGTACCAGAGCGGCTCCTCGAACCAGAACAGGTCGAGCGCCTCGGCGCGCCGGCAGAAGCGGAGGCAGGTCGGCAGGTCCCATCTGCCGTTGCCGTCGACGGCGATGGTGATGTCGGGGCCGACTGCCTCGCGCACCGCCGCGATGCGGGCGAGGTCGGTGCCGATATCGGGCGAGCCGACCTTGAGCTTGAGCCGCCGGTAGCCGTCGACCTCGACGGCGCGGATCGAGCCCTCGACCAGCTGCGTGGTCGGGATCGACAGCCAGCCGATGTCGGTGTTGTAGGCCTCGAGCCGTGGCGAGGTGGCGCCGCCGAGATGCGCCCAGAGCGGCTGGTCGGCGTGCTTGGCGCGAAGGTCCCAAAGGGCGATGTCGACCGCGGCGAGGGCGATCTGGGTGATGCCGGCGCGCCCCACCCACTGCACCGCCGGCAAGCGCGCGAGCTTCGTCCACAGCCGGGTCGTATCGAGCGCGTCCTCGCCCAGGAGCAGCTCCGCATAGCAGCTCGCGATGCAGGACGTGACCAGCCGGTCCGAGGCGAGATGGGCATGGGTGCCGGTGAAGCCGTACCCGTAGGTGCCGTCACTGGTGCCGATCCGGACGCCGACCACGCCCCAGTGGGTGATGCTGTGGGTCGAATCCGAGATCGAAGAGCGGTTGAGCGGCACGTGCAGGATGAACGGCTCGACGGCGGTGATCTTCATGGACGCTTTCTCCGCGGATTGCGGCGCAGTGGCTCCGCGCCGTCGGTGTTGTCGGTGAGAAGGGGCTCGAGGTCGGCGGCGGCGATGTCGATCAGGCGATGCATCGCGCCTTGCGCCCCGTCGGCATCGCGCATGCGAATGTGCTCGAGCACGATGCGATGGGCGGCGACGCCGTCGGCGTCCATCATCCGGCTGGTCGCGGCGAACACGGCACGGAGTGCCGCGTCGATCGCCCCGATCATGCGGGCGAGCACGAGGTTGCCGCTGGCATCGATGACCGCCCGGTGGAAGGCGACGTCGGCGGTGATGCCAGCTTCCGGATCGTCCGGATAGGCCGCCTCGATGCCGGCACAGGCCGCCTCGATGCGGGCGAGGTCGGCGGCACTGGCGCGATCCGCCGCCATGCCGGCCGCCGGTGGCTCGATCACCCGGCGGGCCTCGATCAGGCTGCGCATCAGTACGCGGTCGGCGAGGAGGCCGGGATGCCAGGAGAGCACCTCGGCGTCGAGCAGGTTCCAGTCGTCCTGCGGCCGGACCCGGACGCCGGTGCGTGGCCGCGCCTCGAGCATGCCCTTGGCGGCGAGTACCTTCACAGCCTCGCGGAGCGAAGTGCGGCTGACCGAGAACAGCCCGGCGAGGTCGTCCTCGCGCGGCAGGGCCTCGCCCGGCGGAAAGCGGCCGTCGAGCACCATCGCGCCGAGCCG